>JBDLSU010000511.1:0-6555 GCA_039799405.1 Pseudomonadota bacterium
TTGCATGAACTCAATGCCACTGCCAGCGCACCATTGAATGTCACCTGCGTGCATGACTGGTTTGAGCGGGAAGCAGCCAGCCATCCCGATGCAATTGCGCTGGTATTTGGCGAGCAGCAACTGACTTACCATGAACTCAATTTGCAGGCTAACCGCCTGGCGCATTATTTGTTGGATCAACGCGCCTTGCAGGCTGAAAGCCTGGTCGGCATTTGTCTGGACCGGTCCTTGCAGATGGTGGTGGCGCTGTTGGCCGTGGTCAAGGCGGGTGGTGCTTATGTGCCGCTCGATCCGAATTATCCTGCCGCGCGTCTGGCCTACATGGTCAGCGATGCATCCTTGCACACGATCCTGACCACTGCTGCACTTTGGCAACCCTTGTCGGATCAGCTTCCGGTGCCAGCGGGGCAGGTGCTATGCCTTGACCTGCCGGATTTGCAGCAAGGGCTGGCAAGCCAGTCCGGAGACAATATCGATCTGCAACGGGTCGGTCTGTCCTCACAAAGCCTGGTCTATCTGATTTATACCTCGGGTTCGACCGGCAATCCGAAAGGGGTGATGATCGAGCATGGTGGCTTGTGCAATACCATTGCCGATAACAGCGAACAATTTCTGGTGGACCGGCAAAGCGTCTTTTTGCAAAGCATATCCCTCAATTTCGATGCCGCCAGTTGGGTGATCTGGATGACCTTGTCACGCGGCGGCGAACTGGTCATTGCCGATGACGCCGTGCGTATGGGGCAGGGCGCTGACGTCGCCATCAATGAGGGCGAAATCACCCACATCATGATGACACCATCGAGTCTGGCGCTACTTGATCCGGCCTCGGTACATGGACTCAGAAGTGTGATTGTGGGGGGCGAAGCCTGCAGTCCGGCCCTGGCTGCCAAATGGCTGCCGCATGTCTGCTTTTTCAATGCCTATGGCCCAACCGAAGCCTCGATCTGTACCAACGTCAGCAAAGTACAACAAGCTGATCTGATCACGATTGGCAAACCGGTTCGCAATATGGCGATGTACGTGGTGGATCGTCATCTGCAACTGACGCCACCCGGTGTCGCGGGGGAACTGTTGATCGGCGGGGCCGGGCTGGCCCGGGGTTATTTGCATCGCCCGGAACTTGATGCCGAAAAATTTATCCCCAACCCGTTTCATGACGCGCAGCCATCCGGCACCGAAGTGCCCCACTGCCCGCGTTTGTACCGCAGCGGCGACTGGGTGCGCTGGTTGGCCGATGGTAGCCTGGCATTTTCCGGGCGCATTGATGATCAGGTCAAAATTCGTGGCTTTCGTATCGAATTGGGCGAGATTGAAAATGCGCTGCGCCATCTGCCTTTTATCAAGGATGCAGCGGTACTGGCCAAACCGACCGGACATGGTGACCAGCAACTGGTAGCCTATCTGGTGGTGCGCAGTGCCAGTGAGGCGGAGCAGATCAATTCCGGGCCGGAACTGATTGCCCGTGCGCGTCAGGCCCTGGCTGCCAGTTTGCCTGAATACATGGTGCCAGCGGTACTGCTGATCCTGTCGGTGCTGCCGCTCACGCCCAATGGCAAAGTTGATCGTAAAGCCTTGCCGGAGCCGGATTTTTCCTTGTTGCGTGGCAGTTTTATTGCTCCGGTGACACCGATTGAACAAACCCTGTGCCAACTGTATCAGGAAATTCTGGGTGTAAGCCAGGTCGGTCTGGAAGACAATTTCTTTCTGTTGGGGGGGCACTCGCTTTCAGCCACCCGCTTGCTGGCTGGTATCAGCCAGCAGTTGCATCTCGATGTGCCGCTCAAGACCCTGTTTCACGCCCAAACCGTGGCTGAACTGGCAGGCATCCTGCAACATATGGCCCCGGCGCTGGATTGGCCGCCACTGGTGGCGGTGCCGCGCAATCAGGCCTTGCCGCTGTCGTATGCCCAGCAACGCCTGTGGTTACTCGACCGCATTGATGGCGGGAGCGCACTATACAATATTCCCGGTTCGCTGGCCTTGCATGGCAAGCTTGATCAGGAGGCCATGAATTATGCTTTTGCCAAAATCGTGGCCCGTCACGAGAGCTTGCGTACCTGCTTCAGCGCCGATGACGATGGCACGCCCTTGCAAATCATCATGCCAGCCCGGCCGTTTGCCATCAGCGAAGTGGATTTGTCCGCTTTGTCGCCACAACAACAAGCCGTGCGGGTGCCGCAACTGGTGGCCGAGGAGGCGCTGCGCATATTCGATTTGCGCAAAGACCTGATGTTGCGCGCCAGCTTGCTGAAACTGGGCGAACAAGATTATCTGCTGTTGGTCAGCATGCACCATATTGCCGCCGATGGCTGGTCGATGGCCGTATTGTTCCGCGAATTCAGCATGCTGTATGCCGCGCATCTGGCCGGTCAACGTGACCCCTTGCCAGCGCTGGCCCTGCAATATGCCGATTATGCCTGCTGGCAGCGCAATTGGCTGCAGGGCGAACGCCTGCAACGGCAACTTGATTATTGGCGCACCCAATTGGCCGATCTGCCGCTGGTGCATGGTCTGCCACTCGATTTTCCACGCCCCAAACGCCAGACTTTTGGCGGCCAGACGGTACGCAGCGAAATCGATGCCGACACCAGCAAGCGTTTGCTGGCTTTGTGCCAGCAACATGGGGCCACCCTGTTCATGGGCTTGCACGCAGTGTTTTCGGCCCTGCTGGCGCGCTACAGCAATGAAAACGATATCGTCATCGGCAGCCCGATTGCCAACCGCGAACAGGCGCAAGTGGCCGACCTGATCGGTTTTTTCGTCAATATTCTGGTATTGCGCAGCGATGTATCGGGCGATCCCGATTTTGTCACCCTGCTCGAACGCAGCAAACGTACCCTGTTTGATGCCTACGCCCATCAGCAAGTACCGTTTGAGCAAGTGGTAGAGCGGCTGCAACCGGAACGCAGTCTCAGCCATAGCCCGCTGTTCCAGATCATGCTGGTGTTGCAAAACAATCAGCAGGCCGAACTTGAATTGCCGGGCCTGTCCATGGGGGCCTTGCTGCAAACCGGCAATATCGCCAAATATGACCTCGCCCTGACTGCCACTGAGAGTGATTCCGGTCTTAAATTGGAGTGGGAATTCAATACCGGCTTGTTTGAAGCTGCCACCATTGTCAGAATGGCGCGCCATTTTGAAGCCTTGTTGCTGGCCTGCCTGGATCGCGTCCATGCCGGGGTGATGTTGCACAACATGCTGGGCGCGGATGAATTGCAACAGCAAATGTTGGACTGGAACCGTACCGCTGGTGACTTTCCAGCGACGCAGTGCCTGCACCAGTTGTTTGAAGCCCAGGTTCTCAAGGACCCATTTGCCATCGCCGTCAGCCATAAGCTTGAGCACATCAGCTTTGCTGAACTCAATGCCAGGGCCAACCGTCTGGCCCGCTATCTGCGCAGCACCCGCACCATTGCACCCGATAGCCTGATCGGTATTTGCGTTGAACGCTCGGTGAATATGGTGGTGGGAATTTTGGCGATTTTGAAAGCCGGTGCCGCATATGTGCCGCTCGATCCGGACTACCCGGCGACACGGCTGGCCTATATGCTGACCGAGGCACGGCTTGATACCGTTCTGACCCAGTCGAGCCTGCTGGCGCGGCTCAATCTGCATGGCGCAGACAGTGTGGTGCTGGATGATCCCTTATTGCAGGAAAAGCTGGCGCTGCAAGCTGACAGCAATTTGCCGCCTGGCGAAATTGGCCTCCATTCACGTCATTTGGCCTATGTGATCTACACTTCCGGCTCGACCGGCAACCCCAAGGGCGTCATGATTGAACATCGCTCGCTGGTCAATCTGGTGTGTTGTGATCGCGATCTGTTTGACCTGAACGGTCGTAGCCGCTTGCTCAATCCGCTCTCGATTGGTTTTGACGCGGGCAATGGCTATGTCTGGGATGCCCTGTGTAATGGCGCGCACCTGGTTTTGCATGCCGCCGACGAATCACTGTTTACCCTGATTGCGGCCCAGCAAATCACCCATGCAGTCATGCCCGCCGCGCTGTTACAAGTGCAAAAGATTACGCCTTGCGACAGCTTGCAGGTACTCATTTCCGGTGGTGATGCGTGCAATCCCGAAGTGTTATCCAAATTTGGCCCGGCAACCCGCTTTTTCAATGTATATGGCCCGACTGAAAATACCGTCACCAGTACTTGTCAACAAATTCTGCCGGGACAAACGGTCGGTATCGGCCGCCCGCTTGCCAACATGGTGGCCTATGTTTTGTCACCACAGATGGTGTTATTGCCACGCGGTTGTGTTGGTCAACTGCATGTGGGGGGTATTGGTCTGGCACGCGGCTATCTGCACCGACCCGATTTAACCGACGAAAAATTTGTCAGTAACCCCTTCTTCGGCCAGAGTCAGGTCGATTCCAGCCCCTTGCTCTACAAAACCGGCGATCTGGTACGCTGGCTGCCCGATGGCAATCTCGAATTTTTGGGGCGCATCGATCATCAGGTCAAAATTCGCGGTTTCCGGATCGAGTTGGGTGACATCGAATCGGCCTTGCTGGCCCAGGCCAGTGTCAAGGAAGCCGTGGTTCAGGCACAGATTTTTGCCAATGGCGAAAAACGTCTGGTAGCGTATGTGGTGCCAGAGGGCGAAGGGCCAGCCTTGGCCACTGCGCCGGATCAGGCGGCGCAACAAGACTTGATCGATGCCATTTTGCAAAAGCTGTCGCAGGCCGTGCCCGAATACATGGTGCCGTCGGTGGTAATGCTGTTGCCAGCCATGCCACTGACCCCGAATGGCAAAATCGATAAAAAGGCCTTGCCTGCCTCCACCGTGCTGCCACGTCAGGCCCTGGTTGCACCACGCAACCAGATCGAGCAACGGCTTTGCACCATCTGGTGTGACCTGCTGGGGCTGGAACAGGTCGGCGTGCATGAAAACTTCTTTGAATCGGGCGGTAATTCCCTGCTTGCGATCAAGGCCCAGGGCCTTATTTCCGAACAATTTGGCTTGAACCTCACCGTGGCCGATCTGTTCGCCTGGCCCACCATCAGTTCGCTTGCCAGCTTTTTGCATGCCCAGCAGCAAGAAGAAGTCGATGACGAAGATGATGCCGAAAAAACGCCACAACGCTCACCCCACGACAGCGCTTCCCAGGCGCGCGCTACCGATATTGCCATCATCGGCATGGCCGGGCGTTTTCCCGGTGCTGCCGATATTGATGCTTTCTGGCAAAACATCAGTGCGGGTGTCGAATCGATCCGTACTTTCACCGAGGAAGAATTATTGGCTGCCGGGGTCGATCCGGCCCTGATGCAACACCCGGACTATGTGCGCACCGGCACGCTGCTGGAAGAGCGCGACATGTTTGATGCCGGGTACTTCGGGTTTACCCCGCGCGAAGCCGAAATTACCTGCCCCCAGCAACGTCTGTTGCTGGAAGTATCGGTGCAAACGCTCGAACATGCAGGCTATGGTCAGCAACCCGCAGGCCAGCGGGTCGGCGTGTTTGTCGGTGCCACCAGCAGCTTGTATCTGTTCAAGCACCTGATGCCCAATGCAGAACTGCGGCATAGCATGGGCATGGGCGGGCTGATGCTGGCAGCCGACAAAGACTTCATAGCCAGCCGCATTGCCTACAAGCTCAACCTGACCGGGCCAGCGGTGAGCCTCAACACCGCCTGTTCCACTTCTTTGGTGGCGATATCCCAGGCTTGTATGAACCTGGTACAAAATCAGTGTGATATGGCACTGGCCGGGGCGGCCACCCTGCAATTATTGAGTACCGAAGGGTATTTGTATCAGGATGGCGGGATTTATTCGCCGGATGGACACTGCTATCCGTTCGACCAGCGCGCCCGTGGTACCCGGGCCGGTAGCGGGGCCGGTATGGTGCTATTGAAACGGCTGGACCGGGCACTGGCCGATGGCGATACCATTCATGGCGTTATTCTGGGTGTCGGCATTAATAACGATGGCAAGTTCAAGGTCGGCTATACCGCACCGAGCGTGCAGGGGCAGGCCGGTGCAATCCGCGACGCCTTGCGCATGGCAGCCGTTGCGCCGTCGAGCATCCGCTACATCGAAACCCATGGCACCGCCACCAGTATTGGCGATCCGATTGAAGTAGCCGCCCTGATGAAAGCCTACAAACCGCGTGCCGCCGCCTTGCCGCATGGTGATCTGGTGGCATTGGGCGCGCTCAAGGCCAACATCGGTCACCTCGATACTGCGGCGGGCATCGCCGGGCTGATCAAGACCTTGCAAGCATTGAAGGCCCACAAATTTCCCGCCAATATCAATTTCAGTCAGGCCAATCAACAAATTGACTTTGCCAACAGCCCGTTTTATGTCAATACGGTCATGAAAGATTGGCCAGCCGCTGCCGAACCACGGCGCGCTGCGGTCAGTTCCTTCGGCATTGGTGGCACCAATGCTCATTTGATCGTGCAGGAAGCGCCCGCACAAAGCCCGGGCGAATCGCATCGTCACAGCCATTTGCTGCTGCTTTCCGCCAAAACCCGCAGCAGTTTGCTGCTGGCTGCCGCGCAATTGCGGCAATGGCTGGCGCATCAACTCCTGTCCGGCGCAAGTGGCGCT
>JBDLSU010000512.1:0-4624 GCA_039799405.1 Pseudomonadota bacterium
GCCCTCTTCCAGCGCTTCCGGGCGCACACGGCGAAAATCCGGATGGTTCATTTGCTCAAACCAGCCACAAGAGACGCAACTGCCGCAGGCGTGGCCGTCGGCCAGTGGCTGCTCGCACAGCATGGACTTGGCGAAATATTCGGCCAGCCGGGTTTTGCCGATGCCCGCCGGGCCGTGCAGTAAAATTGCGTGCGGCAAGCGCTGGCGCAAGGCTTGCAATTGCTGCCAGGCGGCAGCTTGCCAGGGGTATAAAGTCAGCGCGGCAGCGGTTGCAGCCGTGGCGGTAGCAGGTTTGGCAGCGCTCATGGTTTGGCCAGAATCACTTGTAAATAGGCTTGCAAATGGTTATGCACGGTACCAGCGATTTGCTCAATGCTGTGGCTGGCGTCGATGGTGCGAAAACGCGGACTGTCGTCTTGCGCGCGGCGCAGGTATTCGGCGCGGGTGGCGTTGAAAAAATCGGCTTGTTCTTGCTCGAATTTGTCGAGCGTGCGCCCGCCCAGCAGGCGCGCTTTGGCTACTTCCAGCGGCAGATCGAATAAAAAGGTCAGATCGGGTTGCAGATGCGGATGCACCCATTGCTCCAGCGCCGCCAGTTTTTCCAGCGCCACCTGGCGTCCGCCGCCCTGATAGGCAAAGGTGGCGTCGGTAAACCGGTCCGATACCACCCATTGACCACTGGCTAAGGCTGGTTCAATTACCAGGGCCAGATGTTCGCGCCGTGCGGCAAACATCAGAAGGGTTTCGGTTTCGCGGTGCATGCTTTCGTGCAACAGCAATTCACGCAATTTTTCGCCCAGCGCCGTGCCGCCCGGTTCCCGCGTGGCCACCACCTGCAGCCCCTGGGCTTGCAGGGCACTTACCACGCTGGCAATATGGGTCGATTTACCGGCACCATCAATGCCTTCAAAAGTAAGAAACTTGCCGCGCTTATTTGTCATGATGATCTCGTTGATATTGATTAACCGCCTGATTATGCTCGCTCAAAGTGCTGGAAAACTTGCTGGTGCCATCATTGCGTGCCACAAAATACAAGGCCCCGGTTTTACTCGGCGCGGTTGCCGCAGTCAGCGCGGCCACGCCGGGTAAAGCAATCGGCGTGGGGGGCAAGCCTGCCCGGGTATAGGTGTTATAGGGGGTATCGGTTTCCAGATCGCGTTTGTGGATTTTACCCTGATAGCGCTCACCCATGCCGTAAATCACGGTGGGGTCGGTTTGCAGCAGCATGCCCAGGCGCAGGCGGTTGACAAACACTCCGGCAATCTGGCCGCGTTCGGACTTCTGCCCGGTTTCTTTTTCCACAATCGAGGCCATGATCAAGGCCTGGTAGCTGTTGCGATACGGTAGTTGTGGGTCACGCTTGTCCCAGGCCATGCTCAGGCGCTTGAGCATGGCAGCATGGGCCTGCTTGAAAATCAGCAAATCACTGGAGCCTTTGGCAAACAGATAGGTATCCGGAAAAAACAGCCCTTCGGCCTTGTCAAAATTGGGTGCCACTTTGGCCAGCAATTCACCCTCGCTCAGATGTTTACTGTCATGCCGGATACCATCGTGCTTGTCCAATGCCGCGCGCATTTGTTTGAAAGTCCAGCCCTCGATAATGGCGACCGATTCCTGGGCAAATTCTCCCCGTACCAATTGGTCGATCAGGCGCTGTGGGGTGGTGCCGGGCTTCAGTTCATAGGAACCGGCTTTCAGGCGGCTCTCTTTGCCGGACAACCGCACCAATATGGCAAACAAGCTGCTGCGCAAAGGAATACCGGCCGCTTCAATTTGTTGGGCCGTGGCGCTCAGGCCACTGCCTGGCCGGACCGTGAATGCGATTGGCTCGCCTTGTTCAAAAATGGCACGCTGGCTCCAGTCGTGGAAAGCCCAGGCGGCGGCAGCGAGTAGCAATATCAGGCAAAATAAAAACTTTTTCATAAGCACATGATGTGTAGGGGAATGCCCGGCATTTCGCCCGGATGTGCGAGCAGATCACTATAATGAGGCTGACCATTGTCTGCATTCTTAGCAGCCTTCTCGCCTAACCAGGATATTTTCACCATGACCGAACAATGGAAGCAGTTCTTAAGCGCCAACGGCGCACAGTTTACCGGGCAGGAAACCGTGTATTTTACATCGTCTGCCGCCCAACCTGACGCCAGCCACGGATTTGTCACGCCGCTCACCCAGTTGGGTGTGATTTTGGCCGATGGCCTTGAGGCGGCCGATTTCTTACACAAGCAATTGAGCAATGATGTCAATCATCTGGAACCAGGCATGGCACGACTGGCAGGTTATTGCACCCCCAAAGGACGTTTGCTGGCGACGCTGCTATTGTGGCGTGAAGGCGAACAGATTGCGCTGCAACTCTCGCGCCCACTGCTGCCCGCCATCCTGAAGCGCTTGCGCATGTTTATTCTGCGCAGCAAAGTCAGCCTGAATGATGGCGACGATCAAACCGTCACCCTGGGCCTGGGTGGCATGAATGCCGCCAGCGCCCTGACCCCGTGGTTTGCCACCCTGCCCGCCAGCCGCTGGAGCAGTGTCAGTAATGCTTCCGGCACCCTGATCCGGGTGGCCGACGCGTTTGGCACGGCACGCTACCAGTGGCGCGTAAGCCCTGAGCTGGCACAGCAAGCCTGGCCGCAACTGTGTACCAGCCTGGCTGCGGTTGGCAGTGATGTCTGGGGCCTGGCCGAGATTGCCGCAGGCATGCCGCTGGTGACTACAGCGACGCAGGAAAAGTTTGTGCCGCAAATGATTAATTTTGAATTGATTGGCGGCGTCAACTTTAAAAAAGGTTGTTACCCGGGGCAGGAAATTGTAGCGCGTAGCCAATATCTGGGCAAACTCAAGCGCCGCATGCATCTTGCCAGCATTCGCACCAACGACGAAGTCAAACCGGGTGATGACGTGTTTTCGCTGGACGATCCGGAGCAAGCCTGTGGCATGGTGGTCAACGCCGAGCGCGGCCCGGATGGTGCCTGGGCCTGCCTGATCGAAATGAAAATTGCCATGCTGGAGAGTGATGTACGGCTTGGTGCCATCAGCGGCCCGCCCTGCTACTTTGGCACCTTGCCGTATGCGCTGATTGACCAGGAATAAGCAATTGGAAACAATCAATCGGAAACAAGCAATGACGAATAATAATTCGCCAGCACTGATCGCCGTGCATAGTTGGCAGATCAGGCAAATTTCTCCAGTTCGTTGCAAAAAATCCACGCACAAATGAAAACAGACTGGCTACCAGATAAATCCCAATGGTAGCCAGCCTGTAGCACGCAATAAAAACTGGCAGAAAAACGTCACTGGATATTTCCCTGCCAAACAGTATCCCAAACATGGAACAGAGATACCGGAGACATTCGATGGACCGCGAAAAAAGACAGGGCACGTTCTGCAGAAACAACAGCACGGCCCTGTTCAGGCTTACCCGCTAGTTTATGGGTTACGGCTGTGGAACCCATGAATCGATTGTGCCCGGGCTGGAAAAGATTTACCAGTTGGCAAGAGTCACCATTTTTTGTGATAACAACGTGACCCGTTGCGCAAGATTATCGGATCACCGGATAAGTGTGTATTAAGGCGTGTCGTTGGTAACGAGATTATCAGCCACCGTTTCAGGGGATACAATCCGGTTCGGTGTATAGGTTGCCAGTGGCACTTTAAACGAGAAAACAGACCCCCTGCCGGGACGCGAATACAATTCCATCTGAGTGCCAATAGCGCTGCATAACTGGCGCACATTGTTTACACCCAAGCCATGGCCACCACCTTTTTTAAACGTGCCATAGCGGGTTTTAATACTTTCGGCAAACGCGATGAAGTTGGCAGCTTTATCCGGCCCATCTGCATTGGCGATACCGCTACCGGTATCATGCACTTCAACCCAACACTGATTCTTGCGATGGCGAAAAGCAACCAGGATACGTCCTTCTTCGGTGTTATTGATGGCATTGATAATCAGATTAGAGATAATGCGCCAGAAAATATCTTCGTCGGTCATGATGCCGAAATCCAGCGCCGGACGCGTGCCACGTTCCGGACGTTTCGGGTCGATGAATACCGAAAGCGTGCCTTTGTACAAATTAAAACCTATGCCCTTGTCATGCGCGGCATTCAGGAATTGTGCCCACAGACGATCAGCCAGATACTCGACCGAAACCAGTTCAAGCGTTGGTGCTTCGAGTTTGGTGGTGATCTTGGCGTTATGAATGGTGTCATCAATCAGGTGCCCCAGGCCATCAACTGACGAAATCAGCTTCTGTGCATAGTCTTCCTGCTCGTGCTCGGTCTGCGCCTGGGTCAACTGACGCGCAAAGTAAGAAATACCCATCAAGGGCTGGGCCAGATCATGGCTGGCGTCACGCAGGATTTCATTGCGCTTGGCAAGATCAACCAGCATATCCTCGCGTTGTTCGTTGGCGGCCTGGAGTTCGGTGTTTTTTGAAGCCAGCTCAGCGAGCATTTCTTCTTTTTGCCGCCCGGCCTTGGCAAGCGACATCTCGTTCTCGAAATGAATGATGTTTTGCAAATAGATATAATTACAAACTTTTTTGAAGTAAAGCAGAATTACTATCATGACAACAAATGCAACATAGTGCATCATTATCGGTTTTTTGATAAGCCAGGTAATCCA
>JBDLSU010000513.1:0-5841 GCA_039799405.1 Pseudomonadota bacterium
TTTTATCGATGAACCATTGGCCTTCGCTGCCCTTCATGGCTTGGGCTACTACCTTCCATTGGTCGGGCGACATGAACGGCTTGAGTTTGCGATGGCTGGCGCATCCTGCTTCATAGCTTGCTCTGGCCGCTGTTGCCTTGGTCGGAGCCTGTACCGGTGACGCTACTATTGCGGCCGCAGGGGCCGATTCTGGCGCGCTGCCGTTACCGGTCAATAGCGCAATAATTTCCATCATGCGGCTTGCGATGTGAATTTTTTGCAGCGGATCGGTGTCGCCAACCTGCTGTATTGCCGTGCTCAGTTGCATCAGTTCGCTACTCAATTCCATTTCTTGCAGCGGATCAACGCTGTCGAATAACGATGGTGAATCCGGTTCTGGCTTGTCCAGTTGCGCCAGTACCTGGGCACGGGTGGCTTTTTCGACCGGGCCAAACATATCTTCTTCGTCTTTTGTGGCTTCGGCATAGGCAAAACGCGCTGCGGTGCGCAGGCGTGCGCCAATCTCTTTACTGCTGCGGATGTTGTCACTCATCATGCGCAGCACCACCATGGTTTCAGGGGGCAGCGTCATATCGGTTTGCTGCGCAAAGCGCGCCAGTTTGACGTTTTGGCGCTTGGCGTTGACTGCCAGGCTGGCCGCGTCGGTAATCACGCCCCGAATATCCAGTTCACCCGCACCATCCAATTTCGCCAGATCGGGCGCGGCGCTTGCCATGCCACCGAGAATGGTTTTGATTTCCGCATCGACTGACTGGGCATACAAGCGCACCAGTTCAGGATTGGCGTAGGCTTTCCAGAACACGGCCGCCATGAGGCGATCATAGGCGGCTTTGCCGGGTTGCTTGCCATCCATCAGGTTATTGCGTTCAGCTTCGGGCATGGCTTGGATGAATGCCAGCGCCGCTGCTTCGCTTGGTTGGCCGTCATCGCGAATTGCCAATTGGCTCAAATCGACACGGTTGGCATCGGTTTGCGCTTGTTCGACCGGGGATAAATCGGTGGTGCCTTTTTGGTTCGAGATATCGCCGATATTGCTGGAAAGGTCAGCTTGATTCATGATCCGCACCAACACCGGGCGGCTAAAGCTGGCAATACTGGCCGGGTCGATGCCGTGGCTATCGTCGTCCATCATTTCCCGCACATAGTCAAGGCTGGTGCCTTTGTCAAAGCTGGCAATCAGACCCGCCAGACGACCATTGCCCGCAATCGCGCGTAACTTGTTCGGCAAGCCATTGGCGTAAGCCGCAATGGCGCTGCCATCGGCCAGGTTGCTGGTGAGAATATCGCTTGCTTCCACCACCGCATAGCGAATCAGAAAGCGCTGACCGTCGGCGGCCACGGCTTTATCTTTGCGACCGATGGCGATTTTTTGCGGTAACTGATCATCATTGGCAAACACAATCGGGGTGCCACTGGCTAATTCTTTGGTGGGGGCCAGACGCAAATAATCAGGCTTGGCGGCAATTTGGGTCATTTGGGCAATCATGGCGGCGGTGCTGCGGTCGCGGTTTTGCAGCACCACCGCACGCGATGGCCGGGTCAAACGGGCGATCAGGGCCAACATGGATTGGCTGGCCTGGATTTCGGTCAGGTAATCGCCTGCTTTTACCGCTTGCTCATGAACCTGAAGCGAATCGCTCAGTTGTGAAGTGAGCGCGACTTGATCCAGTGGCGATTCATTGCTTGCGACTTCGGCGAGTGCCACTTCATCAAATACACAATGGAGGCGAAAGCGTGGCGTGGGGGTTGTCATGCTCTCGCTTTCAGCACCGCCTGGGCGCGTTCGACGGCAAAGCGTGAAAAGACATTGGCCGCCTGTTTGAACAATTCCATGATGGCAGGGTCGTCTTTAAAGTCGGCATGGATTTTTCTGAGTTCCACGGTCAAAGCCGGGTCGGCAAAATCGTTGCTACCCTTGATGGTGGCTTCAAGATAGTTCATCGCAGCCTGACGCGCCGGGTTCTCTTGCGCCGGGTTTTCTGGTGCTGCTGCGGGTTCGGCCACTTTGTCCGCGTTATTTTTGGCGGGTGCCGGTTCTGGCGTCTTTGCGGCTTTCCCTTTGCTCGCTTTCGGCTTGGCAGGTAGAATTGGCTCGGTTGTTTCTAAAGTCACTTTGGCTTCGTCGATTTGCTGGGTCAATTGCGTCAATTGCGCTTGTTTGGTGGTCAATTCCTCGGTCAAGCTGGCGATTTCTTCCATGGTGGCGGCGCGGCGGGCATTGGCTTGGGTGAAGCGGGGGCTATTGGCGCTGGCTAATTGCATAATCCTTGCCGCCACCACGCGTATATTGATGTCGATACCTTTTTCCGGCGCAACCACGATGGTGATGTCTTTTTTGTTGAGCAGCCAGCGCCAGGAAATCAAATCATCCTTGGGTTCAATTTTTTGCGGGGTGGTGTCCGGGTTATGAAAAAACACCGATATGGTTTGCCCATCGGACAACTCAAATATCACCGCAACATTGGTAGTGCCCTTTTGTTTGAAGGGTTCGGTGATTTGCATCGCCACCACCGAGACCGCGCCACCGGCTTTATTCATCGCTTTCTGCACCACGGCCATACGCCGCTCCAGTTCGGCATACGGCAGAACCAGCGCATCCATCAGCAAGACGCTATCGGCATCAAGCAGAATTTCGGCGCGGCTCACGGCATCCAATAACAAGCCCTGGTTGCCATCGTGCGCGCGAATTTGGTACAGCACGGCAGCGAGCGTATGACCACGCGGGCTGCCGTCTTGATCCCAGAGTACTTTTTGCATAGGGTTGGTCTTTTTTAAGGGAATGATTGCTGAAGCATTAGGCGGGCATTGACCTGCATACCTTGGCCTTGTTTGAATGAAGTTGCTATTGTGCGCCCATGGCTGGGCGTGAATGGGGGGTGTTTTCCTGTGAGGTTTTATTCGTGCGCCGCCAGAACTCGCCTTATGCGCCGCGCCGCTATTTCGCGCCTCGGATGAATATGGACGGAACTAACCTTGGTGTGATGATTCAGTTTTTCGCTTACTTTTTGAACCCTTGCGCCGTTCACGGTCATTGGTTATGGTCATACTGGGGTGTCCGGAATCACTTTATTACGACAACCTATTACTTGCTTGGCTGGAATTTACGCACCGGTTGATTTTACGAATTCTTCTTGGCTTAAGTGGGCAACCGCAAATTCACCTTTTTTCTGTGATTGTACGAGTTCAGGGCAGCTTGCCTTTGTTGCTAAATAAAAGATAACTCCACCAATATCAAAAAAGACATGCGCACTGGAACGCTTCCACTTTTCGATGAATTGTTTGCTGCGGCCATGCCACCTAATCTTGTAGAAAGTCGTATTCTTGTAGTAGATCGACGACTCTGTATGGTAGGACAAGCGGAATGAAATAGCGTTAAAACTATTCTCGTCATGCAGATGAACCAGCCAGTACATACGCCCTCTGGCTGAATAGAAAATCTCGCGCGCATCGCGCTCTTTCTCAGATATAGGCGAATGCTGCAACTCGATGGTTGTTCCTTGCGAGCCTGGTGGCTGATGGAACACGTCCGCACGATGGCGCTCTTGCGTTGCCATATCAATCATCGGAACTTCGCGAGATGCAAGTGGGAATTTTTCCTTCCAACCTAGATGCCACGCCCCTTCCGGCTCGCTCCAAGGATCACAATCCCCGGCTTTATGCCTCCAATGCGGACGATTGTCATGTGGTACGACGGCGAGCAACTCGCCATTGCAGCATCTGCAAATCGTACGCTCACCTGTCTGTCGAGGTTGTCGATACTCACCGTCAATCCATTCGTAAAACATCGTCTTAGGACTCCAAAGTTGCGGGGGACACCTATCCAATCAAGCGAGTAATAGCCGGGTATGAGATACTGTCCCCTCGGTCGGGGGGAAACATTTGTGCTTTTCTTGACAGGATAGTTGTCTAAAAAATTGGTCAAGTATTTTTCGTACTATCGCGTTTTGGAAGGAACTGTATCAGCCCGTGCTCTAAACGGCATTACCCTGACGTTTGTTTCCTGTCGTTGGTCGCGAATTGCACAGTCTATAGCATTCAATCGCCAACAACAAGTTATGGTTTTTGCTGGATCAGTGGGTGGCGGTAAATATTGTATTTCTCCAAAATAATGATTTTTGGACTTTCACGTTAAGCATAATTTCGCTAATTTTTACTCACGCCACGGCACCAGGTGGTGCAAGGCGTCATGTTGCGCCAGTCGAAATTTCGTGATGTAAGGCGGAATATTAACTGGCCCGAGCAAATCCATGACTTCATACCCGATCACGATGCCAGCGCCCGGCATCAGCCCGATCATATCGCCCTTGTGGATGACGTAACCCGGCTCAATCAGTTCTATTTGCGCTTCCAGTTGCGCCGCATCCGCGTTGAGTACTGCACTATCAGACGGCAATTCACCGCCAGCAAACTGGCCCGTAAATAGCAGCTTGCCCATGCCGATCTTGACATAATCGATATCGGCTTCATCATCGCTGACAAGCACGCCTAAACCACCCTGGGTGGGTAAGCCGCCTGCCATGCCTGTATCGGGTTCGCTGTCATGGCGTGTGATTTTTTTTTGGTAGACCATGCAATCAATTGAATTAGGATGGCGTAGCGTGACCAGACGCGCTGCCTTGATCATGGATTGAGGGACATTGTGTAGCATGTAAAACCTTTATGGTGCGCTGGCGGTAATTTGTTGAAATTGGGCAGGCGTAATTGCACCAAGCTGGAGTAATTGCTTGGCGCTCTTGATGATTTGACGCTGATCTTTTGCTTTCGCCTTGGCTTCGGCTTTAGCTTGCGCTTGCGCCAATTGTTCAGCACTTTGCCGTAGTTCGCGCTGGGTTTTGCGCAGGGCTGCGGCTTGTTTTTTGTCGGCGCTAGTGCGCAATTCGCGCCGCGCTGCGCGTTTTTGGCTTTGCGCTTGCGCCTCCTGGCGCAATTGCTCGGCGCGGGTGCGCTGAATTTTGATGGCGCGCTGATCCAATACCCCGCGCGCAGCCAAGACCGATTGTGCGATGCGCTGCTGAAATGCGGCATCACGCAAAATCGTATTCATGGTACGCAAGACGTGCTTGCAAGCCACACCAACCAGACCAGGATTGCGAATTTTAGGGTAGCCGGTCTCGTTTCTTCCGGTGTTATATTTGCCGATGGTTGCGATGTAGCGAAACCAAAATGTATGGCGCTCACAGTCGCAATCGAATAACAAACGCCCCTTGGTGACCATGTTGGCAAGCCGTTTGGGTTCATTTGGTGAAGCGGCCACGGTCGCATCAAAATCCAGAAACACCACCATAACGTGATGTCGGGTGACGGTCGATTTTGGCCCGGCATTGGTGATGAAATGCACCTTGCCACCTTGCACCGAATGCGGTACAGCAAAACGGATTTCCTGATTGGCCCGTCGCCTGTCTGCTTCCAGCGCCAAATCAATCACGCTTTGGGCCTGAATACCGCCTTGATAGCGTTTTTTTAATTGGCGAATATGGGACTGGAAGGCGCGTAAATCTTCAATGGTCAGCGGGCGAATCTCACCGCCGCGCGTGGTCATCAACAATCGCCCGGCATCATAGTCGCCCGAGATTTCCTCCGGGTGCAAAATGGTTTGCGCGGCTTTGCGCCGTGCCAAATCAAAGGCTGCGCTATGGGCTGCTTCTTTGCGCGCCGATGCGGTTTGCAGCAGGGCCGGATGAATTGTTTGAGTAGGGGCGGCTTTAGTTGAGGCTGGCATACAGGGTTTTTTCTGCGTCGGTTAAATAGCCGGTGCTGCGTTTGATGCTGTGCAATTGGCTCAGGGTGGGTAGGTATAGCGTTTGTTCTGGGATGACTTGCTCGACTGAATCAAGACCAGCA
>JBDLSU010000514.1:0-2563 GCA_039799405.1 Pseudomonadota bacterium
GTATTGCGCCGCTCTTCTTCACGCATCACCATCGACTTGCGCTCCGGTCCCATATAGATTTTATCTTTGGCGTCTTCCAGATCCTGCATTTCCACCAGACGCTTGTTGCGGCGTGCCGCGAACAGGGCCGCTTCATTGATCAGGTTGGCCAGATCAGCACCGGAGAACCCGGGGGTACCGCGCGCCAGCACATCGGCTTTAACGTCCGGCGCGATGGGGACTTTGCGCATATGCACCATCAGGATTTGTTCGCGGCCACGAATATCCGGTAAACCTACGGTGACCTGACGGTCAAAACGACCAGGACGCAGCAAGGCTTTGTCCAGCACGTCGGCACGGTTGGTGGCAGCCACCACGATGACGCCGGAACTGGCTTCAAAACCATCCATTTCCACCAGCAATTGATTCAGGGTTTGTTCGCGCTCATCATTACCACCGCCCATACCGGCACCACGGTGACGACCCACGGCGTCAATTTCATCGATAAAGATAATGCAAGGGGAATGTTTTTTCGCGGTTTCAAACATGTCGCGTACACGGGAGGCACCGACACCGACGAACATTTCAACGAAATCGGAACCCGAAATCGAGAAGAAAGGCACCTTGGCTTCACCAGCAATGGCACGCGCCAACAGGGTTTTACCGGTACCCGGCGGGCCAACCATCAACACACCACGGGGAATACGTCCACCGAGTTTCTGGAATTTGCCCGGATCGCGCAAAAATTCAACGATTTCGCCGACTTCTTCCTTGGCTTCGTCGCAACCGGCCACATCGGTAAAGGTGATGGTATTGGCAGCTTCATCCATCATGCGCGCCTTGGATTTGCCAAAGGAAAACGCGCCACCCTTGCCGCCGCCCTGCATTTGGCGCATGAAGAAAATCCAGACCCCGACCAATAACAACATCGGGAACCAGGACACAAACATTTGGGATAAAAAGCCTTGTTCTTCTGGCTGTTTGACATCGAATTTGACGCCGCTGTTGATTAAATCACTGACCAGACCGCGATCCAGATAGGTGGCGGTGGTTTTGATTTTGCTGCCGTTGAGTTGGGTGGCGATGATGGTGCGATCGGCTTCGATCAGGACTTCTTTCAGGCGTTTGGCCCGTACTTCTTCCAGAAAATCGGAATACGGCATTTGGGTCACGCCACTGGTGGTGCGGCCACCGTCTATTTGCTTGAAGACGGTAAACAAGACGACAGCAACCACAACCCAGATTGCGATTTTTGAAAATAAATTATTCACGAGAACTCCTTGGACACGAGGCACGACCTAACAGTCAATTTTACTCGCATTTAGCAAAAACGATCAACAACGGCTCGCAGCACGGACATGATGGTTGGCAAAAAACGGATGCGGTAATCTCCAGTGTGGAGACCATTCACAAAAATTCAAGGTATTTCAAATAAATTACAGCGGATTTTTCAAAATTTTCCCCAATAAAAAGATTTCTGACGATTTATCGCGTGAAGCCTTCGGTTTTTTCTGAACCACCTGCTTGAATTCCGTGCGAAATTTTTCTACGATCTGACTAAAACCCATCCCGTTAAAGCATTTCACCAACAGCGAACCGGACGGTTTCATGTGCTGCCGGGTAAATTCAATCGCCAGATCAATCAAATCTTCCATTCGGGCAGCGTCGGAATCGGCAATGCCGGACAAATTCGGTGCCATGTCGGATAATACCAGATCTACCTTGCGCCCTTGCAACACCGCTTCCAGTTGCAGCAAAATCGCATCTTCGCGAAAATCACCCAAAATAAAGTGCATGTTCGCAATCGGCTCCATCGGCAACATGTCCAGCCCGATCATGGTGCCATTGATGCTATCGCCCTGGGCCAGCTTGCGCCGCACATATTGGCCCCAACTGCCGGGGGTGCAACCCAGATCGACAATCACCTGACCCGGTTTGATCAGCTTTTCTTCCTCGTCTATTTCCTTGAGTTTATAAGCTGCACGCGCCCGATAACCCTCTTTTTGCGCCAATTTGACGTAAGGATCGTTGATATGGTCGTGCAACCAGTTTTTATTTAATTTTTTCTTAGCCATTAGCGTAAAATATCGCTTTCAAGAAAATATCCCGTTAAGAATACTATGATAAAACTGACTCCTGCCGAACGTAGCGCCTTGCGTGCCCAAGCCCACCCATTAAATCCGGTGGTTCTGATTGGCGACGCGGGCCTGACGCCTGCTGTCATCAAAGAAATTGATCTGGCGCTGAATGTGCATGGCCTGATCAAAGTACGTGTGTTTGGCGATGACCGCGAAGCGCGCATCGCCATTTATGAAACGGTTTGCGAACAACTCGGTGCCGCCCCGGTACAGCATATCGGCAAATTGCTGGTGATGTACCGTCCGAAAAAAGAAGTTGAAAAAGAAAAATCAAGCGCGCCACGCGGCAAGGGCATGCGTGAAGTGACCGTGGTGAAACCCAGCGCTTCTGGCCAAAAGCGCCCCAGCGTTTCCAAGGTCATGCTCAAAGGCAATGAACGGGTAACACCGGGTGGTTCGATCAAACGGGCCAAACCGCGCCAGACCAGTGCCAAGAAAAACGCGCT
>JBDLSU010000515.1:0-5362 GCA_039799405.1 Pseudomonadota bacterium
AACTGGCGTGGTGCGGCTGCCCAGGCGCTTTCAAATTCACCACGGCGCAGGTGCAATGGCGGCAATACCATCGAATCCTGTTCGCGCGCCTGCTGCGGCGTCAAAATTGCAGGCAAACTTTGGTAGCGGATGCGTGCCAGCTTGGCGGCGGCGCGCGCCTGCGGCTGGCTGTGCGCCACCACCAGAAAAATCGCCTGACCCAGGTATTGCACCGTGTCTTGCGCAAAGATCGGGTCGTCATGAATAATCGGCCCGCAGTCATTGCGGCCAGGTATATCTTGCGCCGTCAACACCGCTATCACGCCGGGCGCGGCTTTGACTTGCGATAAATCGACTTCCAGCAAATGCGCATGTGCTTCGCTGGATAAACCGAGCGCCGCATGCAGCGTGCCGCGCAGTTCGGCAATATCGTCGGTGTAGGTGGCTTGCCCGGTCACATGCAGGCGCGCCGATTCATGCGGGTTGCTGCGATCTGGTTTTAGCATGGTGGTGTCAAGCTGGCTCATGGCTGCACCTGCGCAATCGGGATCATGGTTGAGGCGCTGCTGGCAAACACATTGGTGGCGGGGACATGGCGATGGCCGGGGCCAATGGTCTGGGTCTCCAGCCAAAACCGCTGCAGCAATTGCTGCGCGCTTTTTAGCCGGTAGCCGCTGCTGGCGCGCATATCGCTCAGCGCTTGAAAGTCCTGCGCCAGGGCTGCTTGCGCCGCTGCCAGCTCAAGTGTGGCCCAGTTTTTGCCGAGCAAAGCCGCTTCGCACTGGCTGGCGCGGCGGCTGGTTGCTGCCATGCCGCCAAAGGCCAGGCGCGCTTGTGTGATCACGCCATTTTGCAAATGCAGCGCAAAGCCTGCACAGACGGCGGAAATATCCTGATCAAAGCGTTTCGACAGTTTATAGGTACGCCACTGCCATTCATGCCGCAGCGCAGGCAAGGGCACGCGCACGCTGGCGACCCATTCATCACTGGCCAGATCTTTTTTCTGGTAGGCCAAATAGAAATCTTCCAGCGCCATGCTGCGTTCACCGCGCGCACTGTGCAACACCAGTTGCGCACCCAGTGCAATCAAAAACGGCATCGAATCGCCAATCGGCGAGCCATTCGCCAGATTGCCGCCCAGGGTGCCGATATTGCGGATCGGGTGTGAGGCAAAGCGTTGCCAGAATTCAGTCAATTGTTGCGGATAGTGTTGGCTCAGGCGCTGGTAAGCGTCATTCAGGCTGACCATGGCACCAATTTCCAGCCAGTCATCCACTTCATTCATCTGGTGCAGGCTGGCAATGTGTGCCAGATAAATCAGCGGTGGCAGTTGGCGCAGTTGTTTGGTCACCCACAGCCCCATATCAGTGCCACCTGCCAGCAGCAGCGCTTGCGGGTGGGCCTGACGCAGGGCTGCCAGTTCTGCCTCGCTATGCGGAATAAAACAGTCGTGCGCTGCGCCGTGCTGATCCGTGCCCTGATAATGCCAGCCTTGCGTTCTTTGCAGCGCCTGAAGCTGTGCCAGCGTGGGCAGCGGCGAATGGGCCGGGGCAGGGTAGTCGAACATATGAAGCGCGGCGTCGATAATCGGGCGGTAACCGGTGCAGCGGCACAAATTACCCGACAATGCGGTATTGATTTGCTCGCGGCTGGGCGGGCTTGGCATGGCATGCTGCGATTGCGCCATCGACAAATACATGGCCCATAAAGACATCACAAAACCCGGTGTGCAAAAGCCGCATTGCGACGCATGATGATCGACCAGACTTTGCTGCACCGGGTGCAAGCTGCCATCGCTCTGCTGTAAATCTTCCACCGTGATCAGGGCTTTGCCATCCAGACTTGGGATGAACTGGATGCAGGCATTAATCGCCCGGGTGCGAATTTGCCCGTCCACCAGATCAGCCAGCACCACGGTACAAGCGCCGCAATCACCCTCGGCGCACGCTTCTTTGGTGCCAGTACAATGCAAATCCTCGCGCAGGGTTTGCAAGAGGGTACGGGTGGGCGCGGCATCGGTAATCTGGCACAACTGGCCGCGTGCATAAAACCGGATCGGTTCAGACATGGGTTTGATCGTTATCAAGGGTTGAAAAAGGGCGAAAACAGGTGTAAATGTGCAGCGAAAATGCAAAAACGCGTCAGGGTAGCATGCCGACCCGGCCAAACGATGACGGGTTACGCATGCCTGGTATCGTTGTATCACAATATGGCGCGGGTAGGCCAGTGGGGGCGTATTTTGGCAGGGTGTGGCGGGGTTGGGTGTTGCAGAACCTGTCAAAGGTCTGCCGGGAAGGGGATGTTGGAAATATGAGATTTGTTGCAGAGTTAGCGCCGCTGGGCCACATGCCAAAGCTGCAAAATTTCAACGCAGCCTGGCTTGACCCGGTAACTTAGCAAATAGTGGCGGTGGAGTACCAATTCCCTCACACCAGGCAAAACTTCCCGGCCCATGTAGGGGAAGCTGCGCAAATGTTCTGCTTTGCTGCGTATCAGTTGCGCAAATTGTTGACTCGCGGCCGGCTTGTCCATGGCGATATATTCGATGATTCGGGTGAAATCTGCCAATGCACGTTTAGACCACTTTAGTTGAAGCTCATGCGCCATATTTCGCAAAAACCGCATTCACTTCTTCATCACTGGCAAATTCGCCCCGGTCTGCAGCCGCAATTGCTTGCTTTAAATCCAGTAACTGTGGACCACGCCAGGATAGATAGTCGCGCAAAGCCGCTTCCGTAATCGCAGCGGCGGTTTGCCCGGAAAGTGCCGAAAGGCGAGTGACTGCTTGCTGCAAGTCTTCAGGCATGGATGGTATAAGTGCAAGTGTACTCATGATGGTGGTAGCAGGATGTTGGTTTATCGGGAAGTATAGTGCATCCCTGATCGAAATGAAAAGACAATTATTCACACTGTCAAAATCAGCCCGGAGCATGATACTGATACCAATGATTGGCAATATTATCCGGTCGTGTAATCCACACCCCGGGGTGACTCTGCTGAATCTGCGCCAGCTATCATTGCAGCGGCAAATGGATGGTAAAGCGGCTGCCGGATCCGACGGCGGTACTGATTTCCAGCGTGCCGCCGTGTTTTTGAATGATGCCGTAAGAAACCGCCAGCCCCATGCCTGCACCGCTGCCAACATCGCGGGTGGTGAAAAATGGTTCCATGATGCGCTTTTGCAATTGTTCCGACATGCCGATGCCATCATCTTCAATCGTCACACACAGATGTTGTGCTTGCTGCTGCAGTTTGATATTGACCCGGCCCCTGGCCTTGCTGCCTTGCTGGTGCTGTTTGGCGGCAATGGCCTGACAGGCGTTCAAGACCAGATTCATGAATACCTGATTTAATAGCGCGGGCCAACATTCGTAGGGCGGATCATCGAGCCATTCGGTGACAAAATCCACCTGATCCTGCCACTGGGTGCGTACCAGATTGACGGTGGCCGCCAGCGATTGTGACAACTGCACGGTTTTGCACTCGGCTTCATCAAGCCGGGTAAAGGCGCGCAGGTCGCGCACGACGGCATTGATGCGGTCGGTGCCATCTTGCATGATGTCCAGATTTTGATGCAGTTCGGCAAAGCGGTGGCTGAAACCGGCCACCACCCGGGGATCGGTATCGGCATCGAACAGGCTTTGCACGAATTGTTCAAATTCATTCACCTTGTCACGCTGGATCTGGGCCGCAACATGGGTGAAATTGAGCGGATTGTTGATTTCATGGGCAATCCCGGCGGTAAGGGTACCCAGTCCGGCCATTTTTTCTTGCAAAATCAATTGCTGCTGGGTCTGTTGCAGTGACTGGTGCGATTGCGACAGTTCGGTATGTGCCGCAGCCAGCGCGTTATGGGCACAGACGATTTCGCTGGTGCGCTGTTCGACCATGGCGCGCAATTGTTCAGCTTGTTCGTGGTGCTGGGCTTTCAGGCGGGCAACCCGCAACTGGTGCAAGGCGCGGATGGCGGCCAGGATTGACAAGGCGGCAAGCAGCATAAACCACCAGTTTTGCCACAAGGCTGGCAGTACCTGTACCGGAATTGCCAGTGGCTGCGGATTCCAGTCTCCGACGCTGTTGGTGGACTGGATTTGCAATACATACTTGCCCGGCCATAAATTACCGTAGGCGGCTACCCGGTGCTCCGGATCGCTGTCGATCCAGTCGCGGTCATAACCTTGCAAACGATAGCGGTAGCGAATAGCACCTGGTTTGAAAAAATCCAGTGCGCTGAATTCGACCGAAAAATTGCGCTGCTCCGGCTGCAAGCGCAAGCCCTGGCGCAGCGCGGCCGGTACTGCATGACCATCAATCTTCAATTCACTGACCCGTACCGGGCCTTGAAAAGTCCAGGGCCTAAAGCGCGACGGATCGAAAATCGCCAGTCCCTGCACGCCACCATACAGCAACAGGCCATCGTGGCTGCTGCTCCAGGCCCCGATCCAACTGGCACCCAGATCGGGCAAGCCATTGCGGCTGGTTTTCAGGGTGAGCGGATCGAGTGCCTGTTCGGCGGCCCCAATCCAGATCCGGCCCTGTCGGTCTTGCCACAGATCGCTGCCGATTTCATCATTGCTATGCAGCAGCTTGCTGCGGACATGTTCAAATACTGGTGCCCCGGCGACAAAGCCGTTCAAACGGTCCAGTCCCTTGGTGCCGGATACCCACAACACGCCAGCGCCATCGATCAGCAAACTTTGCAAGTTGTTGCCAGACAGGCTGTTTGGCTGAGCCGGTTGATGGACAAAATTTTCCCAGTCGGCACTGCCCGCACTTTGGCGCCACAGGCCCTGATCGCTGGCCGCCCACAGATTGCCCTGGCGGTCTTCTGCCAGTGCCAGCACATCGGCTTGCAACACGCGGCCATCACGCTGGCGCGCCGTTACAAAGCGTGCGGTACCGGGCTCCCAGCGCGCCATGCCATTGGTGCCAGCCACCCACAAGCTGCCAGTGCGGCTCTGGAACAGGGTGCGTACCAGCGGCGCGGGCAAGCCTTCGGCCACGCCAAACGCTTGCCACTGGTCGCTGCCGGGGGGCAGTCGCACCACTCCGGCTTGCTGGGTACCGGCCCACAGCGTGCCATCGGCTTGCTCCAGCAAGGCCATGATATTGCCATCAGGCAGGCCACCGCGCTGGCCCGGTTGGGCGCGCCAGCCGCCAGTCAAGCCCTGCTTGCGCTCAAAAATATCGATGCCGTTGCCACCGGTGCCAACCAGAATGCGGCGGTCGGCCAATTCCAGCACGCTGCGCACATCGGCATGCGACAGGCCGCGCGTATGGGCCGGGCGATGCCGCACCACGCGAAACGCACTTTGGGCCGGATGATAGCGTTGCAGGCCGCCACCCCAGGTGGCAATCCACAATAAACCGGACTGGTCACGCA
>JBDLSU010000516.1:0-3729 GCA_039799405.1 Pseudomonadota bacterium
AGATCGCCAGCCTGAAAACCAGCCAGTTGGCCGCGTTTAGCGCCGAACAATTTGCCGCGCTCAGCAGCAGCCAGATTCCGGCCATTACCACTACCCAGGAAGTGTCGCTCTCCACCACCCAGATTGTGGCGCTGACCACCGCGCAAATTGTCGCGCTCTCCACCAGCCAGGTGCCAGCACTGCGCACCAGCCACATCCAGGCGCTCTCGACCCGGCAACTGGTAGCGATGGAAACCACCGACATTGCGGCCCTGACCATGGCCCAGGTCGATGCGCTCAGCACCGCCCAGCGCGCCGCCCTCACCACCGCGCAACTGGCGGTGTTACCGGCATCGAGCCCGATCATTCTCGACCTCAACAACGACGGCGTACAAACCATCAATGCCTCCAGCGGCGTGCAGTTTGATATCTTTGGCACCGGCAGCAAAGTGGCCACTGGCTGGGTCAGCAGCAGCGACGGTTTGCTGGCGCTGGATCGCAACCACGATGGCCTCATCAACGATGGCAGCGAATTATTCGGCGACGCCACCCGTCTGGCCGATGGCAGCCAAGCCAGCAATGGCTACCAGGCCTTGCAGGCGCTGGACGACAATCTGGACGGACAAATCAGCAACAGCGATGCCGCCTTCGCCAAGCTGCGGGTCTGGGTTGATGGCAATAGCGATGGCCTCAGCCAGGCCAATGAGTTGCACAGCCTGACCGATCTGGGCATTACCCGCATCGCCAGCGTTGCCAACGATGCTGCCGCCGTCAAAAACAATGGCAATTTGCTCGGCCTGCATTCGAGCTATGAAACCGCCGACGGCCAAACCCATGCCAGTGCCGATGTCTGGTTCACCGCAGATCGCCAGGGGGCCGGGCTGACGCAACGGGTCGGCGCACTGGCGCACGCCATCAGCGCGTTTGAACACGCACCAAACGCCAATGTCCTGCCCACTTTGCCACTGCAGCCGCAAACTGCCCCGGCAGCGCTGCTCAGCTTGCCTGTGGCCGACCTGGTGCAACAATTGCGCCTGTTTGAAACACAAACAGCCCCGCAACCCTTTGCCGCCAGCGACAGCAAAACCGCCAGCCCATGGCAGCGTTTTGGCAACAATGATAGCGCCTGGCTGAGCGGTGGTGGCAAGTAAGGCAAGTTAATGAAGCGGGTGAAGCACTGCCCGCTTTTCGAGCGAACATGCATCAGCCGCCTGCCTATGTGCTGCTGCGTAATCGATTTGAAAAAGCGCTGGCGCTAACCCAACGGGACAGGCATGCATCCCATGTTATTTGTATGGTGTCGCGTTGTTTTCCGGTAGAGATTTCAAGTGAGCCTTTTTCTGGAAAATTGCGGCATAATTGCCGTTCTGTGACATCTCCCATTTCACCATGAACGAAACTGATGCAACCTGGTATCAATTGCTGAACTGGCAATATGGACCGGATGCCGCCGCCCGGCTGGCAACCCAGATTTTGCTGGATCAGGGCTATACCCATACTGAACCCAATCGCCCACTTGGTGGTGCGGATGGGCGGGTTGATGCATTGTGTCGTAAGGATGGCAAACAATGGGCGGTGGCGGTGTTTTTCCTGCAAGGTGAACAGGCGTTCCCGGTTGTCGAGACTCAATTCAAGACGGAACTGGCCAATTTGAAGCCGGACGTGAACAGAGCGATAGCAGGGGTCATATTTATCACCAATCAGGAACTGCGCTTTGCCGAAAGGCAGCGCCTGGAAGGATTGGCCGCTTCTTTGGGCTGCGAGATTTTTGCGCTGGAGAGGCTGGTTGCGATTCTGGCGCAAGACCGTATGGCTGCAGTGCGGCAGCAATATTTGTCACCAGTGCTGTCATCGGGTTCTTCAACCGGCAACAATGACGTTGCGCCTGCGGCAATCTTTGGAGGTATTCTCGGCGGCATGATGGGCGGCCCCGGTGGTGCGCTGCTGGGTGGCATTCTGGGTGCGGCCATTGGCAGTGCAAACAGCAACGTCAGCACGCCAAAGCAGGTTTTGCCGATTTCCGGGACGGATGATCCGGCCCTGTTACCGCCAATCGAGGTACATCTGGACGAGATTGCCTTGCGTCTGGCTGCGCAGGGGCAGGCGGGGGCGGCGCAAGCGCGTATGCAGGCGCTGCTTGCGGCGAGTACGCAAGGGGCCGAAGGGGCTTATGTGGCGTTTCGGGCAGAACTGCTTGGCCAATTGCGAACCATCACGCATTTGCCCATCACGTTTGCGCTGTTGCCGGACTTGGTGCGGGCCTGGCAATTGATCGGGAAAAACGCCCGTCCCGGCAATGCGGAACAAATCGTGCAGGATGAATCAAGTGCGTGGTTCAGCGGAGCAACGCGTGATTCGTCGGGACGATTTTGTTTGCAATCACTGCAATTGCAAAATTTTCGCGGTTTTCAACATGTGTACTTGAATTTGCATCCACGCCTCACAGTGCTGGTCGCGCCAAATGGTTTGGGCAAAACCGCCATTCTTGAGGCGTGCCGTTTGGCCTTGTGGCCGTTTGTGAGTGGTTTTGATCTTTCTTATGAAACCGATGGCGCAATCGGGCTTGACGATGTACACAGCCAAAAAATGTCGCCAATCGGGCAAGCACGCCAGTTTCCGGTGACGGTGAGTGCCACGGGTCATATCGGCCTGGCTGAAAATCTGGCATGGGCTCGCTCGCTGACCATTGAACGGCAGGGGGCTCCCACCATCAACGACCTTGGCGCACAACAATTGCAAGCTTGGGCAACCCTGTTGCAACAGCAAACGCGCCAACCCCGGGAGGTAGCGTTTGCCTTGCCCGTCATTGTCTACTACGGCACCGGCCGGGTGCATGGGCAACAAACACTGACGGCGCGTGATGAAGCAGGCAGTGACCAATATACCCGCACTTTTGGTTACCGTGATTGTCTGCATCCGGTGGCATCGTTTCAATACTTTGCAGCGTGGTTTACCTGGATTTGCCAATGCCGGGACGAAGCGCGCCTGCGCAATGACGATGCCGGTAAATGGCAAATCATGATTACCGTGGTGCGGCAAGTGGTAGATGATTTATTGCGCGACATTACTGGCTGGCATACGCTTGATTACAGCGTCGCACATGAAAAATCGCTGGTTTTGCAGCATGAGACGCAGGGTGTTTTGCGCCTTGGTCAATTGAGCGATGGCATCCGTGGCGTATTGGCGATGGTCGGTGATCTGGCGTGGCGTTGCATCAAACTGAACCCGCATTTGGGAGAAAAGGCGGCGGAGTATGCGAGCGGGGTGGTCTTGATTGATGAGTTGGACATGCATTTGCATCCTTCCTGGCAACAGTCCATCAGTGTGCAGTTGCAACGTGCTTTTCCAAGGCTGCAATTTATCATCACCACACATAGTCCACAGGTGTTAAGTTGTGTTCCCAAGGAGTGTATCAGGGTGATTACTGCGGTGACCGATGATGAAGCTGGGCCGCTAGCGCCGATGCGGTTGGAAATGGAAACGGTTGACTATCAGACCCAAGGCATCAGTAGTGCCGATATTTTGGCGCATATCATGCACATGGATGCCATCCCGCCAGTTGAGCAGGCAAAACAACTCAGTGATTATCGCGCCATGATTGCGCGTAATCAGCATGAGAGTACCGAAGGCTTGGCCCTGGCACGGCTACTTGAAGATCATTTCGGTGCAAATCACCCGGAAATGCGGGAAAACAGCCGCTTGATCGGCCTTGCGGCTTTCAAGCGCAAAATGGCTGCCAAAAAGGCTGGA
>JBDLSU010000517.1:0-2508 GCA_039799405.1 Pseudomonadota bacterium
TGAGTTTGGTACGAGCGGCATGTTAGCTTTGTAATAAAGGCGGGGTTGCTATTCCGCATATTTTTTATTACCTGCAGCCACATCCCACCATGCCATAGCACCCTGATCTAATCCACGAAAAATGCTATTCAGGCCATAACGATTGCTGTACAATCCAGCTTTACTAAAAAATACGACAACTGTATACCAATGCTGTTTTACGGCAAACGATTCCCTACACTGGCAAATCTGCACCTGTAATTTGGGCGGAAAGCGGTATTCAGGGGGAAGGGCACCGCTATAATGCAAGCTTTATCATTCTTTTGAAAGGTTTGCCATGTTTGATTTTATGCAGCTTGGGGTGGGCGTGTTGCCTGTGACGGCAACGGGTAACGAGCAGGATTTGGGCGGGCAACCTGATATGCCTGGGTCACCACCGCCCAAATTGGTGACAGGGATTGATGCCGCGCAAGATTTGGGCATCCAACCTGATAAGCCTGGTTCGCCACCGCCCAAATTGGTGACAGGGATAAATGCAGTGCAAGATTTGGGTATTCACCCTGATATGCCTGGTCCACCGCTGCCAAAGTAGTCACGATATCAGACTCGCTTTTGCCCTGGCTGGACTATGAAATTGCTTAGATTTGCAAAATACTTTTGTTGCCGGGATGTTGAGCTTAATTTAAAAAATGGAAAAACTATTTCATCAACCGCAAATGACGTTGGACATATCAATGCGTGTGCTCTGTTGGGGCGTATTGGTTTTGAATCGGTTAGCGTATGCGGTTTTGTACCCAATCATTCCGCCCGAATACCGCACGCCATATATCCTGATAGTGCAAGGCCTGTTGATTGGTGCGCTCACCTTCTTTGCTGTCGCCCCTGCATTGCGGGATATACGCGACATGCTGGTTTATGAATTAATCTGGTTACTCATCTGGAATGGTTTGTTTTTTCTTAAAAGCGATTACTACGACCCCAATTGGTTTGCCCTGCATTTAATTGGCAATTGGATGACACTGCTGGCTGCAATCCGGATAATTTGGTTTCCCGGTTCTGCCGTAGGCTCGATCCGGACAGACTGGCCGATTTTTGGCATCATTGGCTTTTGCACGCGGCACCGTTACAAGTCACACAACCCGGCAACTTATCAGTCTGGTGCCCTGGTTTGGAGCTTGATTATTGCGACCTACCCGGCTGCCTGGTATATCACCGCCAATAAAATCAATTTTTCCGATTTTTGGCTCTTTATTTTGGGGACAATTATTATCACGGTGTTTGGCAAATCAACCGCTTTTGCACTTCGTGACCACGTTAAACAATCCCTGCAAACCCAAGCCGACCTGGCCGACATTGTGCCCCAATTTGAATCGTTAAAAGCCAGTCTGGCCAGCAGCGCGGCCAATCACCCGCCCATCCGCACCCGCGAAGAGGTCATGGTCGCCATGCAAAAATGGCTTTCGGAAGATGAACGTACCGTGCTTGACGCCATGCGCAAAACCCACCCGGACATGATTCAACCTTTGGTCGATGGCATGATCAATCTTGCGGGCAATCGGCCACGGCCGGGCTTGACACTGGTGCATTCCAAAGAGGGTGAGTGAAACCGCCACTTTAGACTGTTGCTGGCGGCGCAAATGCGCGCATTTCTGGCGCAGAAAAGTGCCACTTCAACACCCAGGGGCGCTGCCCCAGACCCCGCAATGCCGTGGGCAGCAGCTAAAGAAAAAGGGCAAAAGCAACCCCATGGCACGGCGATGCACACTTCCGGGAAAAGTCAAATTCGCTGCGCCAGAAATGCGCGCTTTCTGAGAGCCATTCACAGCAGGTGCCGGAGCCAGAAACCGGCTGCTGCACCTTATGGCTTCGTAGCGCAACCCATTAGTGAAACTTTGGCCGCCAGTGTTGCACAGCGGCAGCCAAATTTCTCAAAGCTTCAGTTTTTTGCGGGGCAAATCTTGAATTTCAAACAATCATAGTACGTCCCTGATTATTTTCTGCGGTTTTACGTCTTGGTCTTAATTGATTCGGTACAAATCAGCTACCTGAATCGCAAAAAACAGATACCACAATTCCATTCTCAAACCAAACTTGCAGGCCAAGCTTTCGATACTCATAGGGAATTTGTTGGGTATCATCATCTACCCAAATCGGTTCGCCAATCTTATCAGGTTCACCTAACGCATCCAGAAGTAAATTGCCATCAATTCCAATTATGTTTTCAATTCCCAAAAAGCAATTATTCCAACATGCGATACAGATAAGTTCATCATTCTCGACATAACATGTTATTCCATCTTCCCGTGTATAACTATGCCATTCGGTGATCTCACTATATGCGGCAACGTCTTCTTTATAACCAAGATGCAAAAGGTCAGCACTACATGTGCCAAATGATATGTCTCGCACCCTTTTCGTCGGCACAATATTATTTTTTATCATCATCACTTCATCCAATGAGATTCACCTTTTGCACGCTTTTGAGCAATTTCTGTGATATTTTGAATTTTTTTCTTAATTTCATTCCGT
>JBDLSU010000518.1:0-2538 GCA_039799405.1 Pseudomonadota bacterium
ACATACGCACGTCAAAGGTTACAAGTTTGGCACCGCTATCAAAGCGCGCCTTCACCACGCGCCGTACAAAGTGAAGGCCACCCTGATGAGCTTCATAGAAATTAGAACCAAAATTCAGGAAGTAGCGGCAGCGTTCAGCATCGATCGATTCCCAATCGGTATCGCCCAAACTGACGTAATTGGCGGCGCGTTTATTGGATGAACACACCGCACGATGATTCAACAATACCGGCGAGCCAATCGCGTCAAGAAAACGATTAAATTCGGCCTCGTAGCGTGAACGACCCTGGTGTATTGCAACCCATTCCGGGTGACCTGCATCGATGCATTTTTGGATTCTCGCTGCGATTTCTGTATAAGCCTCGTCCCATGTGATGCGCTTCCATAGGCCTTGCCCACGTGCACCGACACGCTTCAATGGATACAGCATGCGTTCGGGATAGCTGTTAATGGTCGGCCCACTTTGACCTTTGGCACAGGTCATATAACTGCCCATGTTCGGATCGAGCGGATTGCCACGTATTTTTACGACCTTATTATTCACCACGAATCCTTCAATGCCGCATACCGTGGAACAATTCAGGCAAACGCTCTTTACCTTTGTTGCGTTACGATAATCAGTGCGATTTTTGCGCGGATTACCGCCAGCGTTGAGTTTGTAGCTTAATGGCTCTGGCGCGGAGGTAGCTGCAGCACTGGGTAAGGGGGTCAACAAAATGGTTTCGCCTACCGCCAAAGTGGATAGGGCCGCAATACCTGATTGGATAAAGTCTCGTCTTTTCATGGAATGCTCCTTAACCTTGTTTTTTTCCCGTGCCATAGTCGGACTTCAATTGCGACCAGGTTTCGATTTCGTAAGTAAATGGATCATGGTTGCGCCCTTTGGGCAGTTTGTTCTCCATTTCACGCGGCACCACCGTACCCAAACCACGATATTGCACCGAGGGCTTGGTACCCTCGGCTGGCTTTAGCACGCTTAATTGGGCACCGTGCCGTGCTCTCATTTTGCTCACTTTGCTATCCGGGTCATTGATGTCACCGAACGAAAATACTTCTGCCGGGCAGACTTCAACACAGGCCGGATCCATCCCCACTTCAAGTCGATGGCTACACCAGTCACATTTATCTGCGACCTTGGCGACCGGATCGATATGGATCGCACCATACGGACAGGCTTTGATGCAATCACCGGAGCTATCGCAAGTACTGGCTTCTATGCGCACCACACCATCGGCACCACGTGAGATCGACGTGGTAGGGCAGGCTTTCAGACAGGGGGCATCTTCGCATTGCATACACAGGGAGGGCAAAAAAGCCCGTTTCATGGAATCGCGCCCGACTGCATTTTTGGCCTGGTGGTCGTAGTAATACACTTTGGTACGGAAATTTCCCAGTGATACGGAATTTTCTACTTTGCACGCTACTGAGCACGCGTGACAACCAATACAGCGTTCGAGATCCAATACCATGCCCCATTTTGGCGCTACCGCTTTTTTATCAGCCATTTTTGTCTCTCCTGAGTATGCATCACTTTATGAATCAAAACACGATGACTTTTTCAGCCCATTGCACCCAGTTGGTCAATTCTTCCATGGTGCCACGATGGGTGCCTTCGATTAATTCCGATTCAGCCATACCGCGTGCATCCATGCAGGTACCGCATACGCCAACTTCATTGCCACGGCGCGTTACCATGCCCAGCATATCTTCGACTTTATAATAGCCAGATGGCACTTTTTGATTGCCCTTGGCACAGGGTGCGCTATCGCCCATCAAAAACACCCGGACTTCTTCACCATCGCGTTTTGCCAGCGAACCAGCCAGACGCAAACCGTTGTAAGTCCGTTCGCTGCCATATGGGGCATCGTTAAAAATAAACAGATTCTTCATAATTGTTTCCCTTAAAATGAATAACGCCCAAGCAGATATAGATTGGAATCATCCTTGAGCACACCAAAACGGGTATCGGCTTTGCCTGAAAACAGGTTTGCCCCACCCTCGATTGTCCAGCCATCGGCTGGACTAAAACTGCCAAATGGATTGACATGGCGAGCGCCTTCGTTATCAACAAAAAGCTGGACTCCGGCACCCAATGTCTGGTTTAGCCAGCGGCTTTGCAAACGCAGATGCAACACCGAATTGCCACCTGCCACAGGTCGGATGCCTGGCGCAAGTTGTCTCAAATAGCGTGCGCGGGCCAGATTCGATTCGATTTGCAACTGGATCGTCGCAGTCGTATCTTGCGCTATTTCTCGCGAATACCCGGCAATCAGTTTGAGTGCAGAACCGGCATAATACCGGCTCACCAAGCCAGCTTGTGAGGCATCGGCGTGGCGTAATGCCATTTCCAGCCAGGTCAGTCCGCCCATGGCATTGCCTGTCATGCTCATACCCAGATGGTGGGTAAGGGGGCGATCAAAGCGTAAGGCACCCGCATCGACAAAATAGCGCACCTCACGTGCTTGAAACCTGGCCAAATAGGCTGCAACATCCCAAGTGCCACTACCCGTTTCGAGGCGGGTAGCTAGCTTTAATGCA
>JBDLSU010000519.1:0-4649 GCA_039799405.1 Pseudomonadota bacterium
ACTCCCGGCCCGGTAGCCACCAACTTGCACCACTGTATCCTTGTGGAACAGCGAAAAGGTGCCGGAAATGATCAGCATGCCATTCAGCCACGACCAGCCCAGCCTGCCAAACAGGTAGGAACGCAGATATTCCACCACCTGAAACAAGGCAATCGGGTTACCGGACAAATTGGCTTCAGCCAGAAAACCTTGTTCGATTTTGCAGCCATTGGCCACCCGTACCGTGCCGCCAGCGGCCACCACGGTGGTATCGTCGAGAAAAGGTTTGACCATATGTTGCAGGCTGTCGCGCTGCAAAATGACATTGACATTGACGCAGCAGTACAGGGGGTAGCGCGCTGCATTGACCGCCGCATTCAGGGCATCGGCCTTGCCGCCATGCTGCTTGTGGATCACGCGCAGATTGTGAAAGCGGGTAGAGCGATAGACCTCAATCACGGGTGCCGTCGCCAGACGAATACGATACGCTTCAGGAAAAGGCAGCAAGGCAAATTCCTGCTTCAACTGATTCAGGGTGCCATCGCTGGAGCCATCATCAATCACGATCACTTCAAATTCGGAATACACCAGATTCAACAGCGAATGCACGGTGGCATTGATTGAACCGGCTTCATTAAAGGCGGGCACCAGAATGCTGACCGGAATTTCGACCCCGGTATAGACCTGCGGCAAACTCTCCAGCACCTGCTCTTCCAGCCGCCGCCGCAGCAAAATCAACGACAGCAAATTGAGCAACAGGTAGCTGCCGTTGAGCACCACGAAATACGCCAGAATGGCCCAGTAAATCAGCGTGCTGAACTGGCTCATGCCATCCCCCGCTCGGCCATCACCTGGTTCAAAATGTCGTGCGCATACGGGTCAGCGGTCAGGCTGCGCAAATGGTCGAGCATATTGTGGTTAAACGAGGGCACATCGGCCAGTGCCTGGGCGGTGCGATAGCGCACCCACCATTCCGGGTCGTCCAGCAGGGTGGACAGCAGGCTGACATCGGAAGCGCGCCCGATGCGCCCCAGCGCTTTCACCGCCTGCACCCGCACCCGCCAGTCGGCGTGGGTCAGGTGCGTGCGCACCACTACCAACAATTGCGGATACAGCGTGACCCGCAACGCCGCCACAATCACTTCCGGTGCCTGTTTTTCATCCAGCAGACTGGCCAATACCGGCAAGGGCAACGCCAAATGCATGCCTTCCACCATGCGCAACGCTTTCAATTGCTGCTTCATCGGGCCTTGTGCGGCGGCATTGATCAACGGTGCCTGGAAATGCGGCATGGATTCCTGAAAAATGGCGATCAGGCGTCCGGCCGGCCAGTCCTCACGTTGCAGCAATTGTGGCGTCATTTCGCGGATCACGGCATCGGCATCGATTTGCGCCAGCGCGCGCAAGGCATTGAGCGACGCCGTGCTATCGACAAACACCGCTTCGGCCATCAAATCATGCCAGGCTGCACGGTCGCGCAACTGCCCCAGGGTAAGAATCGCCAGCAGGTGCCTGGCACGGCCCGCACCACGCAACATTTTGCGTGCCATGCCAAAGCAACCGAGCCGTACCCCGATTTGATTCAGTGCCAGGGTGGCTTCGGCCGACAGGCTTTCGTGCAAGTGATTCCATAATTTCAGGAAAAACACTTCTTGCCCGGGCTGCAGCGCAGGCAACATCAGGCCGGGATCATGAATGGCTTGCATCAACAACGGTTGCCATTGCGCCAGAAATGCGCGTTCGCGCCTTTCACGTTGCAAACGACTCAGGCGCAAATAAACGATTTGTACCGTAATCAAAATCGTCAGCACAAAGCTGCCAACCCCGCTCCAATACGCAAACAGCATGAATGGATCAAGCAATGAAAAGACCACGTCGTTCCACCTCAAATTATGAATGCTCAGGTTTTTATAATTTATTCATATTATTGAATCTTGCTGCTTGGCTCATTATATCGACCTGATTTCCAGGAAGGATGAAAAATACGATATTTTTTAACAATCACACCTGATGCTTCCATTTTCATACAGTTAGCAGTTCAAATCCGCCGCAGCACGACCGACAATGCTATGCTTGCCTGCAATGACTTTAATGAGGAACGACCATGAACCAACGCCCACCCCTGCCACCCTTTACCCGTGAAACCGCCATGCAAAAAGTTCGCGCCGCAGAAGATGGCTGGAATTCGCGCGATGCCGAACGGGTATCGCTGGCCTACACCGAAGACAGCCAATGGCGTAATCGCAGTGAGTTTCCCCGCGGCCGGGCCGAAATTGTTGAATTTTTGACGCGCAAATGGCAACGTGAACAGCAATACCGCCTGATCAAGGAATTATGGGCCTTTGAAGGCAACCGGATTGCAGTGCGTTTTGCCTATGAATGGCATGACGATCAGGGCCAATGGTTTCGCTCGTATGGCAATGAAAACTGGGAATTTGACGCCAATGGCCTGATGCAAAAACGCTACGCCAGCATCAATGATCTGGCCATCAGCGACGCCGAACGGCTGTTCCACTGGCCCCAGGGACGCCGCCCGGATGAACATGCCTCACTGAGTGAACTGGGCCTATAAACCCGCATTAGCCAGCCAGAGCGCGGCAAAAGGCCGCGCCATCGTTTGCACCAATCTGTGCCACCCGGAAACAGTTAATGCAAAATAATCTTGCTTTATGGCAGCAACGAAACAAACTAAGCAATATCCACGCCAAGGCGTGATCCGAAGCGGAAATTTTTCACGATAGCGCGCCAAAATTAGCTAGACTTATCAGGCAATTCGTGTACATTCGAGGAATGTTAAGTGTCATTCTTGCCGTCCCTGAGCCAAGCACCATTACCATTTCGAATAAGATGATGAACTTAAAAAAATTTGCTACCCTGTCCACCGCCCTCACACTGGGGCTCAGTTGCCTGATTGATAGCGCATCGGCCCAAGAAAATCCAACCACCTTTATCACCCGCGCCAACGCCAAGGTCGCGCGCGAATCGGCAGTGAAATCACGCTGGGAAGGCCCGACCAGCGGCCCCAAAATCGAAGCGAAAAAGCTGATCATCTTTATCGCCTCCGATTTTCGCAATACCAGCGTCAATGCGCTGCTAAAAAATCTGCGTGAAGTCAGCGCCATTACCGGCTGGGATCTGGTCGCCATTGATTGCTGGGGGGCCGCCAACAAGCGTGCAGACGCCTTCAGCCGTGCCATGGCACTCAAACCGAACGGCATTATTCTGGCTGGCATCAATGCACAGGATCAGGCCAAGGAAATTGCCAAGGTCAATGAAAAGAAAATCCCGATCGTCGGCTGGCATGCTTCCACCAAAATCGGCCCAGCCGATGGCTTGTTTGTCAATATCGGCACCGATCCGAAAGAAGTCGGACAAACTGCAGCCTATTTGACGGTGACAGAATCGAACGGAAAAGCCGGGGTAGTAGTATTCACTGATCCAACCACCCTGTATTCGGTCGCCAAGTCGAATGAAGTTATCGATGTCATCAAGCGCTGTCAGACCTGCAGCATTCTCGGGGTGGAAGAAATTCCGATTACCAATGGTGCCGAGCAACTCTCGGCCAGCATCGCCACCCTGAGCAAGCGCCACGGTAAAAAATGGACTCACAGCATTGTGGTACATGACCAGTACATTGACTGGATGGAAACACCGTCGAATATCGAACTATTGGGCGATATCAAACAACTAGCCGTGGCTGCGGGTGACGGCACCAGTACCAGTTATGCCCGTATTCAGCGCAAAGCCCTGCAGATTGGCGTGATTCCGGAACCATTGGGGCAACACGCCTGGCAATTATTTGACGAATTAAACCGTGCGCAGCACAATTTGCCGCCCTCAGGCTATGTTTCGACCCCGTATGTGGTGACGGTGCAAAATATTGCCTTCCATGGCGGCCCGAAACAAACCTTTGATCCGGACAATGGCTATCGCAATGAATATAGAAAGATCTGGGGTAAATAATTCAAACCGGTGCCATTTGCAGCAGGTTCAGACTGAGCCAATGCTGCAAATGGCCGCTGACATCGAAGTTTTCATCCAGTTCAAACGCCGCATCCAGCGCCACACCAAAACTTTGGCCTGCCGCCAGACAGGCAAGGGCCGCGTGGGCAGCGGCTGACAGCGCCAGCGCCTGCGGCTTCCAGAGTGGCCGACACACCAGCACCAGAGCAGCCTGATTCAGCACTGCAGGCAGCACAACCTCCTGGCCGGCTTCCAGATCCTGATGCGCCTGCCAGATCGCCAGCATGGCATGATCTGCCGCCAGCAAACTGGCGGCCGGATGCAGGGCAAAGCACGCCAACTCCAGTTGTTCCGGCGTCAAGGCTGCCAATTGCACGGGCGATACCAGATTGAGCGGATCCGGCGCATAAAACGCAGTGTGCAGCGCCCACTCCAGTTGCGCTACTGCGGGAAAATACGGATATTGCGCCACGTGCGGAAACTCCCGCAGGAAGTGCGCAAAATCATGACCAAATTGATTCAAATCACCACTATCAGAGGGGTGCGCATGGCCGTAGGCGCACGCCAGTGCGGCAAAAAACTCGTCCCCCACCAAGGCTTGCATCACCGGGTAAGCCCCAGCCAGGGTTTTCTCCCAGGTTGCCACCAAATTACCGCGATACCGGGCAAAACGGCGCAAACCGGACTCCTGCGCACCACTAAACCCG
>JBDLSU010000520.1:0-4276 GCA_039799405.1 Pseudomonadota bacterium
CAGCGGTCGATGCTGCCAAGAGTCTGGATGAAGTTGCTACCTGGCTCGATGGCAATACCATCAAATTTGCGCGGGGCAATCTGGTGCGCAGCAGTTCCGATTTGCCGGTCGAAATGTCGTCCAAAATGTTGACCATGCCACGCACCCAGTTGTTTTTGATTACCGAAGGCGACCGCACCATGCTGTTGCAATTGGCCGATGTCAAGGACGCACCAGTGACGCTGGAAGTGGCCAGCCCACAGATTGAACAATTCCTGTTCCAGAAAAAGCAAAAAGAAACCGCCGATGAAGCGGTGAAAAAATTGCGCGATCTGGCCAAGGTGCAGTATTTGAACGGCAATGATCCGAAAGCAAGTGCGGCTGCAAGTGCGGCTGCAAGCGCGGCTGCAAGCGCCGCCGCCAGCGCACCCGCCGTCAGCGCACCTGCCGCCGCCAGTGCTTCGGCCAGCAACTAGGTTTTTCAGGTAGTAATGCGCCCGCCTGGCAAAGGCGGGCGTTTTGATTGTTAGGTTTTACAACACATCCGGGTCAGTAATGTTCAGAAAAATCTGTGTCTGTCTTTTGCTTTGGTGTTCCAGTCTGGGATTGGCTCAGGCGGCTGATATTTTATTGGGCGCAGGGGATGTGCTGCGTATCAGCGTGTATGGCAGTCCGGATTTGCAACTGGAAACCCGGCTTACTGAAGGCGGCAAAATTACCTTTCCCCTGATCGGTGAAGTGGTGCTGGACAAGTTGACGGTGGGCGAAGCAGAAAAGAAAATCGCCCGGGCATTGGCGACCGGTGGTTTTTTACATGATCCGCAAGTGACGATTATTGTAACGGCCGTACAAAGCTCGCAAATTTCGGTGCTGGGGCAAGTCAATCGCCCCGGCCGTTATCCGCTGGAAGGCAAGCGCACCCTGGTTGATGTGCTGGCACTGGCGGGGGGGGCGAATCAGGATGGTGCCGATCAGATTATTTTGATTCGCAAGCGCGATGGCAAGCAAAGCCGTGATTTTTTTGACGTGCCGCAATTGCTGCGCAGTGGCGATCTGGAAAAGGCCAATCCCGATCTGGCTGGCGGCGACATTGTGTATGTCGAACGGGCACCACGCTATTATGTGTATGGCGAAGTGCAGCGCCCCAGCGTGTACCGGCTGGAGCGCAATATGACCGTTTTACAGGCTTTGTCGGTGGCCGGTGGTTTGACCCCGCGTGGTACTGAGCGGGGCTTGCGCATCAAGCGGCGCGATGGCGCAGGTAAAGTGCAGGAAATCAAGGCCAAAGTTGATGATGTGATTCAGGTCGATGACGTGTTGTCAGTGCAGGAAAGCTTGTTTTAAGATGAACGCACCTTATCCCGAATTCGTCATGCCGAAAGCTCTGCCATGAATTTTTCCCAGTTTATTCTTATCATTCGGGCGCATTGGCGTATTGCGTTCTTTACCTTGTTCGTGACCCTGGCTGGCACTTACATCGTCAGCAAGTTGTTGCCCAAAAGCTATAAGGCCAGCACAGCCCTGATCCTTAATTACAAGGGCGTCGATCCGGTCACCGGTACCACGTCGCCTGCCCAGTTGTTGCCTGGTTATATGGCCACCCAGGTTGATATCATCACCAGCTCCAGCGTGGCCGCAATGGTAATTGCCGAGCTTAAACTTGATCAGAGCCCGTATTACAACGAACGCTATGCGCTTGAATCCAAAGGAGAAACCAAGGCTGACTGGCTTGCCGGTAATCTGGCCAGGATGCTGGTAGTGGAACCCTCCAAGGAAAGTAGCGTGGTGGTGATCGGCTACAAGGGCGCTTCACCCAAGGAAGCGGCTGATATTGCCAATGCCTATGCCAATGCCTACCTGAAGAAAAGTATCGAATTGAAAGTCGAACCGCTGAAACAGGCGGCGCATTATTTCGACAATCAAACCAAGGTGTTGCGTGAAAATCTGGACAATGCGCAGAAAAAACTGTCGCTGTATCAGCAAAAAAATGGCTTGGTCAGTGTTGATAACCGGCTTGATGTGGAAACCCAGCGCTTGCACGATTTGTCCAGCCAGTGGGTCGGGGCGCAAAGCCAGGCCGCGGAAGCACTGTCGCGCCAGAGCCTGGTGCAGAGTGACAAAGCCTTTGAATCGCCTGATGTGGCGGGCAACCCGATGATCCAGAACCTGCGCATCGGTCTGGGCAATGCCGAATCCAAACTCTCTGAAGTGGCACAACGGCTGGGACGCAACCATCCGCAATATATTGGTCTGAAGGCGGAAGTGGATAAATTGCGCACGGCCATGAGTGAACAATTGGCGGTGGTGTCGAACAGCGTTTCAAATAACGCCAATGTGTTGCAAAAGCGCGCTGCCGATATCAAGGGGGCCATGGATCGGCAAAAAGACAAGGTGTTGCAACTCAATCGCACCCGTGACGAAATGACCTTGCTGGTGAAAGAAGTGGAACGCGCCCAGCGCTCGTATGAAACCACGGCCCAGCGCTTCATGCAGACCAATCTGGAAGGGCAGTCGAATCAGTCCGATATTTCGGTACTGAGCCCGGCGGTACCACCGACCGAAGCTGCCAGCCCGAAAACCCGTTTGAACATGGTGTTTTCCTTCTTCGTCGGCAGCATGCTGGCGGTTGGTTTTGCACTGATGGCCGAGTTGCTGGATCGCCGGGTGCGTTCCCGCATCGACCTGGAAAAAATGCTGGATTTGCCGGTACTGGGTGAACTGGATTGGCAAACGAGTGAGAAAAAAAGCCGCTTCAGCAAGTTTTTTCGCCGGTTCAGGAAATCCAGGAAAGCCAGTCAATGAGCGAGAACATGACAGACACTGAAACCCATGGCACCGTGCCAGGCCCGGCCCTTGCCGTTCCGGACAGCAAACACAGCGCCAATCATCATCCCGGCAATAATATGGGGCGCTTGCTGCTGGATATGGGCAAACTCACCCCCGAGGGGGCCGAGCAAGTATTGCGTGCCGCCAAAGAGCGGGGCTTGCGCTTTGGCGAAGCGGCCGTGCAACTGGGCCTGGTCAGCGAAGAAGATATTCAGCAGGTACTGGCGCATCAATTCGATTACCCTTATCTGCATGCCGGGCAGGGCAAATATCCGCCGGAACTGGTGGCGGCATTTCAGCCCTTCAGCCCGACCGTGGAAACCTTGCGGGCAGTGCGCAGCCAACTGATGTTGCGCTGGTTTACCGAGCAGCGCAAGTCGCTGGTGGTGGCTTGTGTCAACGAAGGCGAAGGTGCAAGTTTTCTGGCTGCCAATCTGGCGGTGGTGTTTTCCCAGTTAGGCGAACATACTTTGCTGGTCGATGCCAATTTGCGCAACCCGCGTCAGCACGATATGTTCCAGTTGCAGGAAAGACGCGGCTTGTCCGACATTCTGGCAGGTCGGGCCGATTTGAGCGTCATTACCAAGGTGGAATATTTTGTTGATTTGTCGGTACTGGCAGCGGGCACCTTGCCGCCTAATCCGCAGGAACTGGTCAGCCGCACTTCGTTTAATGAACTGACGCAAGACCTGGCGGCGCGTTATGATGTGATTTTGTATGATGTGGCTGGTTTTTCTACCGCAGCCGATTTGATGGCGGTGGCAGCGTGTACCGAAGGTGTCTTACTGGTGGTACGTAAAAATCAGACCCGAATGGCAGCCATTTCGATTCTCAATGAACAATTGACGCGCAATGGTATTGAAATGGTGGGCACTGTGGTGGTGGACTTTTGATGAATACCTTAACTGATAACAAACAAAGCGGGGCGTGGCAGGATTTACTGCTGCAATGGTGGCCGGTATTGCTGGGGCTGGTGGTGTTGTATTACCCGAGTTTTCGCGATCTGGCGAACGGGGCCTGGCAGACCGATGATCAGGCCCATGGCCCGATCCTGCTGGCAGTGGTGCTGTATTTGTTTTGGGAAAACCACAAGGCGTTATATGAGGCACCGCTCAAGCGCGCACCGCTGGCCGGGGGGCTGGTGTTTGTGGGCGGCATGCTGCTGTTCGTGCTGGGCCGTTCGCAAGAGATTCTGGTATTTGAACTCGGTTCCATGGTCTGGATTTTGGGTGGTGCCCTGCTGGTTTCGCGTGGCTGGGCCTCGATCCGGGTGTTCTGGTTTCCGGTCATGTTTTGTATCTTCCTGATCCCCTTGCCGGGTTTATTGGTCGATGCGGTCACCGGCCCGCTGAAATCGCATATTTCGGTGCTGGCAGAAAATATTTTATATATGGTGGGCTACCCGATTTCGCGCGATGGCGTCACCATCATCATTGGCCAGTACCAGTTATTGGTGGCCGATGCCTGTTCC
>JBDLSU010000521.1:0-3889 GCA_039799405.1 Pseudomonadota bacterium
GCGCAAGCGGTGCAGGGTTTCGCCGCCGCCGATGGCATGGCGTTGATCGAGCTTGACGGAGCCAGCCTTTTGCGCCAACTCGGTTGGCAAAAGCCGGTTCTGCTGCTGGAAGGCATCTTTCAGGCGTCGGACTTGCAACAGGTGGTGGCGCAACAGTTGGATATGGTGGTGCATGGCGAAGCCCAGTTGCAATGGCTGGAACAGGCCCAGCAGCAAGGCTTGTTGTCGGCGAGCACGCCACTTTGCATCCATTTAAAAATGAATAGCGGCATGAACCGGCTCGGCTTTGCGCCGGATGCGTTTCGCGCGGCTTACCAGCGCTTGCGTGCGCTGGCAGGCGTTGGGGAAATTATTCTGCTAACCCATTTTGCCAATGCTGATCAAGCCGCCCCCAGCATTTTGCCGTGGCAACAGCAGGCCCAATTGTTTCATAGTGTGGTAGCTGGATTGCCCGCCAAATTAAGCCTGTCCAATTCCGCCGCTACCCTGGCGCACGCACCATGCCATGCCGACTGGGTGCGCCCCGGCATCATGCTGTATGGCGCTACTCCCGGCAATGGCAGTGCGCTGGACTGGGATTTATTGCCCACCATGAGCTTGCGTAGCGAATTGATCAGCATCCAGCATATAGCCGCAGGTGACGCGGTAGGCTATGCCAGCCGTTTTGTCGCACCGCAGGCCATGCGCATTGGTGTGGTGGCTTGCGGTTATGCCGATGGCTACCCGCGCCATGCCCCCACCGGCACCCCGATGCTGGTCGATGGCCTGCGTACCCGCTTGATTGGTCAGGTCTCGATGGACATGATTACGGTTGATTTGAGTGGCGTGCCACAAGCGGTGATCGGTAGCCCGGTCACATTGTGGGGCCAGGGCTTGCCGATTGACGAGATCGCCCAGGCCGCAGGCACCATCGGCTATGAATTGATGTGCGCGCTGGCCCCAAGGGTCAGGCTTGAAGTGGTGTGAACGCGCTTCAAGCCCGATTTTGTGCTGCCTTAAATTTCCAGATTATCAATCAAACGGGTATTGCCCAGTTTGGCGGCGGTCAACACCACCAGTGGTGCTTGTTGCGCCAGATCGCCCGCTGATGGCGGTTGCAGATCACTGCGTTTGCGGATCGAAATATAGTCCGGCTTCCAGCCACGCCCGGCCAATTGCTGCATCGCTTCTTGCTCCAGTGCAAACACATCCAGATGGCCGGAGCGCACTTGCTCCGCCACCCAGCTCAGGCTGCGGTACAAAGCCGGGGCTTCGGCCCGTTCTTCTGGCGACAAATACATATTGCGCGATGACAGCGCCAGGCCATCTTCAGCGCGCCAGGTTTCGGCCGCAATAATTTCGGTCGGCAAGGCAAATTGCTTGCTCATATTGCGCACGATCATCAACTGTTGATAATCCTTCTTGCCGAACACCGCCACCCGGGGTTGTACGCAGGAAAACAGCTTTAACACCACCGTGGTCACGCCGCCAAAAAAGCCGGGGCGAAATTCACCTTCCAGAATATTGCCCAAGCCATCCGGCGGTTGCACCCGGAATTCCTGTGGTTCCGGGTACAAATCTTTTTCGGTCGGCGCAAACAGCACGTACACGCCTTCTTTTTCCAGCTTTTCCACGTCAGCCTGGAAGGTGCGCGGATATTTGTCGAAATCTTCGTTCGGGCCAAATTGCAGGCGATTGACGAAAATCGAGGCGACCACCGGATCGCCATGCTTGCGTGCCAGCCGCATCAGCGACAAATGGCCTTCGTGCAAATTGCCCATGGTCGGCACAAAAGCCGTGCGCAACTGGCCGCGTAATTGGTCACGTAATTCTTCAATCGAGGAAATAATTTTCATGGCTAAATGCTAAAAGAAAGGGAAGGGGGACGAAGGTTAAACAAGGGCAAGCTTAAGATAAAGGCGGTGAAATACGTGAACATGGCAGGCTCAAGCGGGAGAATACGCCAGCCGCACATAAATCGGTGCATACGGCTCGGCCTGGGTGATTTCGATCAGGGTTTCTTTGGCCAGTTCCAGCAAGGCCACAAAATTGACCACCAGCACCGGTACGCCCCGGCTTGGGTCGAACAAATCGCCAAATTCGACAAAGCGGGTGCTTTGCAAATGGCGCAAAATCGCGGTCATATGCTCGCGCACCGATAATTCTTCCCGGCTGATCTTGTGGTGCGCGGTCAGGCTGGTGCGTTTCATGATATCACGCCAGGCTTGCGCCAGTTCCTTGACATCCACTTCCGGCCAGTTCGGGGTCAGACTTTTTTCGATATAAACCTGGGTGCGCACAAAATCGCGCCCCAGTTGCGGCAAATTGTTGAGCTGGCTGGCGGCCAGTTTGATTTGTTCATATTCCAGCAGACGGCGCACCAGTTCGGCGCGCGGGTCTTCGGCTTCGCCCGTATCCTCACTTTTGCGCGAAGGCAGCAACATGCGCGATTTGATTTCAATCAGCATCGCCGCCATCAACAAATATTCGGCCGCCAGTTCCAGATTGTGCAGGCGAATCTGGTCGATATACTTCAGATATTGCAAGGTGACTTGCGCCATCGGAATATCCAGAATATTGAAATTTTGCTTGCGGATCAAATACAACAACAAGTCCAGCGGCCCTTCAAACGCTTCCAGAAAAATCTCCAGCGCGTCCGGCGGAATATACAGATCATTCGGCAGCCGAAACAAGGGTTCGCCATATAATTTGGCGAACGCCATCCCGTCTACCACTTCGGGCAAACCATCGGGATTCATGGCGGGTTGCTGGCTCAAGAGAAAACCGCAAGGCGGGCGCGATTACAGTTTGTTTTGATACACGTAAGCTTGTTGCTTGACGGTGGCTTCCAGGCGCGCTTGCTGTTCTTCCAGCGGGGTAGAGGATTTATCCCACAACAGGGCACGGCCCTGGCGCTGCTTTTCTTCCAGATCGGGCTTTTGCTTTTTCAAGTCTTTTAAAAACAGGGTAAATTCGGATTCGTAAGCTGAATGCTGATTATTGATATTCATGGTTGGCTAACTTAATGGAATGAAGCAAAAAAATGCCGGGATCAGTCGGACAATGAGTCAGATACGACGCTGACACCCAATGCGGCCAGCAAAGCAGGCGCTATTTTACCCTGAACTGGCTCTACCTCCGTCATAATTTACGTTATGCCCGGCACCACTCAAGTGTTGACCCCGGCCTCAAAAGCCTGCTTGGGGCTGCTATGCAACAAGTCACGCGCGCGCTGCAAGGCTTGTGGCAATTCGGCAATACACTGGCCGCTACCCAGGTGCTGTAAAAATCCGGCCCGTTCAATCAAACTCAAGGGTTGGTGGTTCAAACCGCACAAAATCAAAAAACAACCGCGCTTTTCCAGAAACTTGTGCAAACTCTCCAGCGCATCGAGCCCGGTGGTGTCGATGTTAATCAGTTGGTTCACCTTCAAAATCAATACCTTGGGCGGATGGGAAGCCGGGTCGGTGAGAGATTCCACCTTGTCTACCGCACCAAAAAACAGCGAGCCAAACAGGCTGTACACGGCCACGCCTTCGGGAATTTCCTGCTTTAACTGCGCACTGCTCAGGCGCTCCAGACACGTCAGATTCGCCACCCGGTAGATGAAGAAAGCGCAGGCCAAGACCATGCCCACTTCCACCGCCACCGTCAAATCGAAAATCACGGTCAGTAAAAACGTGCCGACCATCACGATGCGATAGTTGATTGAAAACTTCTTCAAGCGGGCAAATTCGCGCCATTCGCCCATATTCCAGGCCACCATCATCAATATCGCAGCCAGCGTCGCCAGTGGAATATGGCGCGCCAAAGGTGCGGCAACCAGTACAATCGCCAACAAAGCCAGCGCATGAACCATGCCCGAAACTGGCGAGGTGGCACCGCTGCGGATATTGGTCACCGTGCGGGC
>JBDLSU010000522.1:0-6655 GCA_039799405.1 Pseudomonadota bacterium
AGGGGGTGCGCTGAGGTGTGTACTGAGGTGTGCGCGCAAATGGGTACCGATCCCGAAAGTTCCAACCCACCGGAATTACGCCGCTCGGCCCTCTATTTACTGGCAGAGCCCGACCCGGCCCGCAAAGCCGCAGGCGTGACGCAACTACGCAGCCGTTTTTTGCAAAGCGAATTGCAGCTCGATTGCCATACCGATCTGCAAGCCGAAGCGGTATTGTTAAAGCTACCCGGCCGCCCGGCCAAGCCGGAACTGGTCGAACCCACGCTGGTCAAGCGTCGCAAGATGAGTTCGACACTGGGCCGCGCTTCCATGATCGCGGCGATCTGCCATATCGAATTTAATGCCATCAACCTGGCACTGGACGCGATCTGGCGGTTTAGTGCGATGCCGCCCGCGTTCTATGCTGACTGGCTGCAGGTGGCGCAGGAAGAGGCGTACCACTTCAGTTTGCTGTCGCAGCACTTGCAAAGCCTGGGCCACGCGTATGGCGATTTTCCGGCCCACAACGGTTTATGGCAACTGGCCGAGCGCACCCGGGACGATGTGCTGGCGCGCATGGCGCTGGTGCCGCGCACCATGGAGGCACGCGGGCTGGACGCCACGCCCGCCATTCAGGCGCGCTTGCAACAGGCGGGGGATGACGCAGCCGGAGAAATTCTGGCGATTATTTTGCGTGATGAAATCGGCCATGTGGCGATTGGCAATCGCTGGTATGGCTACCTGTGCCAGCAGCGCGGACTCGATCCACTGAGCAGCTACCCGGCATTGGTCAGCCAGTATCGCGCCCCCAGATTGCACCCGCCATTTAACCTGGATGCGCGGCGCGCCGCCGGGTTTTGCGATGCCGAACTGGCGGCGTTGCAAAATCAAAACGAATAGTGCTTTCAAACTATCAAAACTGCGCTTTGATACCGTAACTTTTGCGCCACGGTGCAGTCCACCTGCCCAAGCGTACACACAAGCAGCATACTGGCATCTGTCTTCCCAACCGCTGTTTCTCGTCCAACCCATTTGGAGTGCGCACCATGAAACCAGTTTCCCGCTTTTCTCGCCTGTTGCAATGCCTCACCCTGTTTGCCAGCCTGTGTTTGCTATCCAGCCCCGGCCACGCGGCCGATGCCAGTAGTCCACCCGATGCCAGCCAACTTGGCAGCAAACTGAGCAGCGACCCCAACTTCAAGATCAATACCCTGCCCACCACCAAATATGGCCCGGCCTGGGCCGATATTCTGGTCAAGCCATCCAATTTTTTGGCTTGCAATAATGTTGCCATTGCGCTGTGCTATTACTCCGGCGCCAGCGCCAATACCAGCGTGCCTTGCACCACCGACGGCAGCGGCATTTCCAACTGCACCTGCTATGAAATTGCCGCAGGCAAACCGTATTTTGTCGATATCAATGCCATTCTCAACAAGGATGTGTACGAAAAAACCGTCAAAGTCTGCGGCCATGACGGCGGCAACTGCAAACCCACGGGCAAACACACTGCGCCAGTGTGCGAATCGATCAAAAACAATACCCTGATTCCGGGCGCAGAACTCTATTCCACCTTCAGCCTGGCGCTGGAAAAACAAATCCCGATCAGCGAAACCAGTTGCACCACCCCCGCCGCCTATGCCGGTTGCATGACCGCGCCCTGCAAACGCACCGGCAAAACCGACCCGGCTACAGGCTTGCCGCTGGTACAATGTGCCTGCCCGAATTACACCGGGCCGTTCCAGGTGGGTACGGCGATTAATACCGATCAATGCTCACCGGGGGATGGCATGATCTGGTCGGCAGGGTATACGCCGGGACACAAGAAGATCATGCCCGGAAAAAAGTAGTCCGGGGAAACACCGCGGCGCGATTTGCCATCGGTACTGACAGAAAATCGCGCCACATTAAGAGAGGAAACAACGTGACCACATTCAACACCGCCCGAGAAATCCCGGCAAGCCCGGAGCAAGTGTTTGCCGCCATCAGCACCCCGGAACGCCTGGCGCGCTGGTGGGGGCCTGCCGGATTCACCAATACCTTCACGCAATGCGATTTCAGGGTCGGAGGCAAGTGGTCTTTCACCATGCACGGGCCGGATGGCAATAATTATGCTAATGAGAACGTGTTTGCAGAAATCGACGCGCCGCACAAGGTTGTGATTCAGCATGTGGTGGAACCCCTGTTCAGCTTGAGCATTGTGCTGACGCCATCGGCAGGGGGCACGCTGGTGGCGTGGTCGCAGGTACTGGAGAATGCCGAAATTGCTGCCCGCATTGAGCACATTGTGGTGCCTGCCAATGAGCAAAATCTGGATCGTTTGACGGCAGAAGTGGCTGCAGGCCAATCGGGTAGCGCTTAAGGTGCGCCTTCGCTTATCCGCCCACACCATCCCCCTGCGGCACCTGCCCTTGTAAAATGGCATCAAACAAAGCCTTGATGCGCGGCACGTTGCGCAATTCGGTCCGGGTCAGCAGCCATAGATCACTGCGCCAGTCCTTGCGCGGCGGCATCAAGCGGCGCAGGGTTGGCTCGGCATCGCCCATATGGCAAGCCAGCACACCCAGCCCGGCACCACTTTTCAGCAAATTCAGCAGATTGATATGGCTATTGGTGCGGATTGCCGTTACCCGGTCCAGCCCCTGGCGCGCCAACCATTTGCTGGAATCCAGATGGGCGAAACTTTCATCACCTGCCACCCAGGGAAATTGGGCCAGATTATCCATGTTAACGCCCGTGAGTGAACGGGCATGGTAGATGGTCGATTCGATCCGGCATACGCGCCGCCCGACCAGCGGCTCGGGTGGACGGCCACCGGCCCGTAGCGCCACATCGGCTTCGCCACGCAAAATATCGGACAGCGCAGTACTGGTGCTGACATGCACCTGAACCGCGTTCGCCGCCTGATAGGCCGCCAGGATCGGCGGTAGCATGCTGTGCATCAGGGTATCGCTGGTGGTGATCCGCACCACCCCGCCGGGCCAGGCGTCGCGGCCGCCAATGCGGCGTGCAGCAGTGTGAATGCCGCGCTCCAGATCCTGTGCCACTTCCATCAACTCTTGCCCGGCCTCGGTCAGCGTATAGCCAGCCCGGCTGCGCTCAAACAGGCGCACGCCGATTTCTGCTTCCAGCCTTTGCAGGCGACGAAAAGCGGTGCTGTGGCTGACCACCATGGTGTGGGCAGCGCTGGATAGCGAACCACCGCGCCCGACATGCAGGAAGAAGCGCAGATCGTCCCAGGAAATATTTTCAGGTTTCATGACGTGCAGGCCCCGGGTGTGGGTGCTTGGGTTTTGTTGTGCATTTTTGCTGTTTGAGCTTGCAGAAATGCTCGAACACGGCGTTGCATGGATTATCTATACTGTGGCCCACCCAAGTCAAGCAGCGGGCGCAAAAACAAGGGCGACAGCGTAACCACCAACCACAGGAACACAGCAAATGAGCGACACTGGCACCATCCACAACAGCGCAAACAACGGCGCAAGCGACTTTGATTTTTTCATCGGCGAATGGTTGATCGAAAACCGCAAGCGGCTCAAGCGCTTGCAACAGTGCGAGCAATGGGAAACTTTTTCCGCGCGCCAGCAGGCGCAAAAGCTGCCAGCGGGTATCGGCAACTTTGACGATTTCGTCGCCGAAACCTGGCGACCCGGCTTCACTGGCATGTCGCTGCGCATCTTCAATCCGCAAACTGGCTTGTGGAGCATTTTTTGGCTCACCAATCAGGACGGCGGCATCGATGCCAGCACTGGCAACCTGAACCCGCCAGTGGTGGGCAAGTTCTGTGACGGGGTTGGCGTGTTTGAAGGAACGGATTTATTCGACGGCAAACCGGTACGGGTGCGCTATACCTGGTCCCATATCACGGCCAACAGCGCGCGCTGGGAACAGGCGTTTTCGCAGGATGAGGGGCAAAGCTGGGAAACCGACTGGGTGATGGAAATGACACGCGCTGGCAGTTGATGGCTGGACCGGGGCGCGCTGGAAGCGCTAAGGCAATCGACTGCGGCAAGCGACTGAGCATGCGTCGCAGTGATGGCATTGAGCGATGGCTGTGGTCTACAATGGCTACTGGCACCGCAAGGTCATAGCGGCCAGAATCGACTACTCACTTCACCGGAAGGAAATCATGCACATCGTCCCACTCTACACTGCACTTCTGACGCTGTTGTTTGTAATACTCAGCGTGCGCACCCTTAACCTGCGCCGCAAATTGCAAATTGGCGTAGGTGACGCAGGCAATCCACAAATGCTGCGCGCCATGCGGGTTCATGCCAATTTTGCAGAATACGTGCCACTGGCCTTGATTCTGCTGTTCCTGGTGGAAGCCCAGCACGCCAATGCGATCCTGGTTCACGCGCTGGGGCTGGCGTTGCTGGTGGGGCGTTTGTCACATGCGTATGGCGTCAGCCAAACCAAAGAAAAGCTGGTATTTCGGGTAACAGGCATGGCGCTGACTTTCACCACGCTGTTGACTGCTTGCGGCTACTTGCTGCTTTGCTATGCACGACCCCCCGGCTAGTCCAGCAATCAAGCAGTTTCCAAAGTGCCACAACCATTACATGAGAACCACATCTTTAAAAGGGATCCACATATGAAAATCACCGTTGAAACCACCATCAAAGCGCCAATCGAAGCAGTCTGGCGTGCCTGGACCACGCCGGACGACATCACACAATGGAATGCCGCCTCCGATGACTGGCACACCACCAAAGCGTCGGTCGATTTACGCGAAGGCGGCACCTTTTCATCGCGCATGGAAGCCAAGGACGGCAGCATGGGCTTTGATTTTGCCGGAACCTATACCAAAATCGTGCCGCATCAACTTCTTGCCTGCACCTTTGGCGAGCGCGAATTATTGGTTGAGTTTGTGGTTGGCGAAAACGGTGTTACGGTGCGCGAGACCTTTGATGCAGAAACCACACATTCAGAGGAACTACAGCGCGATGGCTGGCAGGCGATTTTGAATAATTTTGCCAGGCATGTGGAAAGCCGTAAATAACAAATAAGGCATTGGGGGACGCAAACACAGCATCCCCCTATGCATAACCAAGAAATCCCGGGAAAAGGCCCTTTAAATTTCCACAAAGAAATTATATAATCCGGCTTTTACTTTTTTGAAAGAGAGTGCTTCAAATGAGTCAGTTCGGTAGATGGATAGCTTTGGCATTGCTCCTTGCCCTTGGTGGTTGTACCTCGGTTGGTCAATTGGAAAAAGATGTAGCCGCGCCTACCGAAAAAGAATCCATCTTTATTTTTGGTCTGGATCCACAAGACATTCGGGTGTCTCTGATGCACGGCAGCATCAGTCCGAACGGGTTTTCCCAATCACAATTATCACCAGTTTTCACACTCAAAGGCATTGCAAAAAATGGTTATCTGGTAGGAAAAGCAAGTGCCGGAGACATCGTGGGAATCATAAGGATGGAAGTAGTAAAAGGCGAGTCCGACCTGTATGGAAAAGGGTATGTACCGTGCAGGGGTAATAAAACCCTGACGTTTGAAGTGCCCGCAGGCAAGGTCATTTACATCGCCGACCTGCATTACTTCAAAAACGGTAGTCGTTTAGGCGTGAATTACCGCCATCACTTCGATTCAGCCATGCGCTATATTGACGAAAACTACCCCAATCTGAAAGGCAAAGTGGAAGTGTGGCCATATCAGCTCACGGATTCAAATATGCCTTGTTCGAGTACCATCTACATTCCGATCGTCATTCCTGGCAGGTAAAAAATAGCAAAGTTGTAACGGACAATGCATTTGAAAACTGGTGCGCAAAGAGATACTTGAACTTTCACACCGAAGTACCAGTTTCCAAGACAGGCGTGTCTGCCAAGCCCTCCATTTGCGCGAGAACTTGGTGCCAAAGCAGGATTAGTCTGCCCCCGGTCTGGCACCAGTGGCCGCTGCTTGATGTGCTGACGGGGATATCAATGTGGGCAACTTCGCTTGCAGACTTACAACTTTTTCAAAAACTTATCCGCAATCAAAATCCCCACCAGCAGCGCCAGTAAAAAGCCAACGCCCTTGGCGACGCCGCTTCCCACCAGCACCAGCGCAGGCCCCGGACAAATGCCAGCTATGCCCCAGCCGACGCCAAAGATCAGGCTGCCCACAATCAAGCGCCGATCCAGTTGGCGCGATGCGGGAATTTGCAGCGGTGCGCCCAGCAGCGAGGTTTTGCGATTGCGCATCAGCGCAAAGGGCAACGCCGCTACGCCGATCGCCCCCACCATCACCAGCGCCAAGGACGGGTTCCAATTGCCCGCCAAATCCAGAAACGCCAGCACTTTGGATGGGTCAGCCATCCCGGCCACGATCAGGCCCAAACCAAATACCAAGCCCGCCAGGGCAGCAACGATAATCAACATGAATTCCCCCTTCTGTACAATCAAGCCAAATTCAGGCCAAATTCAGGCCAAAACATGACGCATCACCAACACGGTAGCAAAACCACTGGCCATGAACAGTGCGGTTGCCAACAAAGAGCGGCGCGACAGGCGCGCGATGCCGCACACGCCGTGACCACTGGTGCAGCCCGAACCCAGCCGGGTGCCGATGCCCACCACCAGCCCGGCCAATAACAACAGCGGCCAATTGGCTGCCACCGTAACGCCAGGCAATGGCGCAAACAAGGCATACACCGAAGGCGCAAACAACATGCCAGCCACAAACGCCA
>JBDLSU010000523.1:0-5229 GCA_039799405.1 Pseudomonadota bacterium
GACCAATATTGTATTGCTTGGCCAGCAGCATCAATTGCTTCAGGCGCGGCAGCAATTGCCCCATCACGCGTGAGCGTTGCGCCCGTGAATAGCGCGGATGCAGCGCCGACAGTTTCACCGAAATGCCGGGGCCTTGACGAATGCCACGCCCGTTGGAGGCTTTGCCGATGGCGTGGATGGCGGTTTCATAGGCGCTGTAGTAAAACGCAGCGTCGTGCTCGGTGAGTGCGGCTTCACCCAGCATGTCGTAAGAATAGCGGTAGCCACGGCTTTCATTGTCGCGGCTGTTTTTCAGCGCTTCGTCAATGGTTTGCCCGGTCACAAACTGGTTGCCCAGCATGCGCATCGCCAAATCCACGCCCTTGCGGATCAAGGGTTCGCCGCCCTTGCTGATCAATTTGGTCAGCGCCGAACCCAGCCCGCGTTCGCTGCTGGAGGACACCAGTTTGCCAGTAATTAACAAGCCCCAGGTCGCCGCATTCACAAACAGGGAAGACGATTCGCCCAGATGTTTTGACCAGTCGCCCTTGCTGATTTTATCGGCGATCAGGCGGTCGGCCGTCTGGCTGTCCGGGATGCGCAATAGCGCCTCGGCCAGACACATCAGCGCCACCCCTTCTTCCGACGAGAGTGAAAATTCATGCATCAGCGCATCGACCCCGGAAGCACGGGTACGCTTCTCGCGCACCGCCGTCACCAATTTGCGCGCCAGCGCTTGCACCTGCTCCGCAATCTGCGGGTTGGCACTATGGCCGGTCTTGAGTTGGGTCAGCAACCACTGCACCGCAGAACGCTCATCACGCCGCCAGGCCGCCGTAATGGCCTGACGCAACACAGTGGGCGCAGCCGGAATTTCGGCCTGGAATGCGGAGAATGGAATAAAATCTGAGGCAGGTTGGTTGGCGGTTTGCATTGCAATCACTTTTAACGGGCGAACTTCAATCGGGGTCATTGAGGGGGTTGCATCGTTTTGCGATGGCGCTTCAATGGCACGTTGGCTTGTGATACCAGCGTGCATTTTACCTCAATGAGCAGGGCAAAATTGTAATGGAAATTGCCCTTCATTAATTCTGGTATTCAAGAGTTGTAGCCATACATTGTTTTTAATGAGACAATTCGACCAAATAAAATTTTTACGAGGCCCTGGCATGCTCGACAAGATCAGCAAGAAAATTTTGATGGAACTCCAAACCGATGGCCGCATCAGCAATGTGGAACTGGCCAACCGCGTCAACCTGTCCCCGGCCGCCTGCCTGGAACGGGTGCGCAAGCTGCATGAAGCAGGCTATATTCTGGGCTATATCGCGCAACTTAATCCGCAAATGCTGGACGTGGCTTTGCTGGTATTCATCGAAGTAGTACTCGATCGCACCACGCCCGAAGTGTTCGACGCCTTCAAGCGCAGCGTGCAAACCATCCCCGAAGTGCTGGAATGCCATATGGTGGCCGGTGGCTTCGATTATCTGGTCAAGGCGCGGGTGCGTGACATGGTGGCCTACCGCGAGTTTTTGGGCAAAACCCTGCTGCAACTGAAGGGTGTGCGCGAAACCCATACCTATGCGGTGATGGAAGAAGTCAAGCATACTGCCAAGCTGCCGATCCGGTAGACCGGGCAAAGGCGAACCCACCTCAGCCCAACTTAGGCCAATTCAATGCAACTCAGCGCAACTCGCGCAAGCCATCAGCGGTGGGCGCTTGCCCACCACATCGACAGTGGTACCGCAAACAGTTTTTCCCCAAACGGCACCACATCCCGCCCGCCATACAACACAATGCCGCGTTGAAACTGCGCGCCCTCGGTTTCTTGCAAGTGGCGCAAGCCCTTGAAGGCGGCCGCGTCAACCTGGCTGCTGGCTTTGACTTCAATGCCGGTAAGCTGGCCGAGGCGGTTTTCCAGCAAAAAATCGACTTCAATATCGCTTTGGGTGCGGTAGTGCCACAGCGTCAGGCGCTGGCTGGAAAAAGCCAGGTGTTTCATTAATTCTGACAAAACAAAAGTTTCAACCAGGCCACCCGGCAGGCCGGATTTTTGTTCCAGCGCGGCCGGGGACAGATTCATCAAGTGCGCCAGCAAACCGCTGTCCGGCAAAAACACTTTGGGCGATTTGGTCAGGCGTTTGCCGGGGTTACGCGCCCAGGCCGGTAAGCGATACACCATGAACAAGGTTTCCAGCAGTATCAGATAGCGCTTGAGCGTGGTTTGTGGCAAACCAGAGGAGCGCGCCAGTTCGGCAAAATTCAGCAAGCTGGCACTACGGCTGGCCAGCAGTTGCAGCAGATGCGGCATTTGCAGCAGTTGTTCCAGATTGGCCAAATCACGCACGTCGCGCTTCATGATGGCTTCCAGATAACTATCAAACCAACTGGCGCGCCGCCTTTCATTGCGGCTTTGCACTTCCGGGAAGCCGCCGCGCAGCAGTGCAGCAATTAAATCGGCGCGATCACATGGTGGTACCGTCAAGTTGCCAAGGTCGCCGTTAAACAACCAGTCAGCCCGGTTGAAATCGGCAGCGTTGGCGATTTCGCCGCTGGACAAGGGCCACAATGACAAAATTTCCATACGCCCGGCCAGCGAATCCGCCACCTTGGGTAATAGCAAAACATTGGCCGAACCGGTTAAAAAGAATTTGCCGGGAATCCGCTCACGATCGACCGCCGCCTTGATCGCCAAAAATAATTCGGGCGCGCGTTGCACTTCATCCAGAATCACCGGGTTGGAAAGTCCGGCAATAAACCCGTCCGGATTATTTTTGGCCGCAGCCAGCGTGACTTGATCATCCAGCGTCAAATAGCGTCGTTGCTGATCATTATCGGGGGCGGCCAAGCTGCGTGCCAGTGTGCTTTTACCGGTTTGGCGCGCCCCGTTCAAAAGTAACACCGGGGTGTCGGCAAGGGCGTCCTGTATCAATGGCATGATGTGTCGGGGGTGCATGGCGGGCTTTCGGGAAAGGCGATTGTTCACATTATAATGGCTGAAAATCGTCCACGCAATGGCTGATTTTCAGCCACGCAATGGCTGATTTTCAGCCATATTGCAACCATCTGAAATATATTTTTGTAACTGCAATGGGGCCATTTCCTTGACAACCGGCGCAGTCGGTCTATCATACGAGATCTTGCATTTGCGCAATCTGGCGCAATATCGGGCAGTAAATTGCATTTTTGTTGGCAATGACGTTGCTATTGAAGTCACTATGGAAGTCAGGATAAGAAGGCGGGATAAAATCATGTCGAAACTCTGGAAAAAGCGCTGCACCCATTGGCTGCTGTTCGGTGTCAGCGTTATCGCAATATTGCAGTTTGCCCGGGCCGGGGAATCGGATCAGAGCGCACCAGCGCATTCTGCCGCCAGTGCCGCCCCGGTTGAACTGCTGGGCAGTGCCGGGCGCGCCGCTACCACGGCGCTGGCAGTGGATGAGCAAAAATACAGCAGCCAGACCTTTGACTGGGTGGACAGCAGCCGCCAGCGTGAAGTGCCGGTACGACTGTATCTGCCAGCAGGCCAGCACAGCAGCGCCAAACTGCCCTTGATTATTTTCTCGCATGGCATTGGTGGTTCCCGCAATGGTTACACCTACCTGGGGCGCTTTTTCGCGGCCAATGGTTATGCCAGCTTGCATGTGCAGCATGTTGGCAGCGACCGCCAAATCTGGCGCGGTAATCCCTTGACCATGTGGTGGCGCGTATCCGGCGCGGCCAAAGCCAGCGAGGCCATTGAACGCGCCCACGATGTCAGCTTCGCGCTGGATCAATTGTTAAAAAGTGATCTGGCCGGACAAATCGATGCGCAGCGCATTATCGCCGCCGGGCATTCGTATGGTGCCAATACCACCATGCTGATCGCTGGTGCTGCCGCTGAGTCGGACGGCAAACCGGTAGCGCTGCGCGATGAACGCATCAAGGCCGCGATTTTGATTTCCGCCCCACCGTTTTATGGTGCCAAAGATAGCCGCAAAATTCTGGCACCGCTCACCATCCCCAGCCTGCATATCACCTCCACAGGCGATGACATTGAAATCCCCGGCTACCGCTCCGGCCTGAGCGACCGCCTCGACATTTACCGCGCCACCGCTGCCGCCGCCGAGAAGCCGAAAAAAGCGCTGGTGGTGTTTAAAGATGGCTCGCACAGCATGTTCACCGACCGCCGCGCCAGTGGCGGCGTCAATCTCAACCCGCAAGTAAAACTCGCCACCCGCAGTCTGGTGCTGGCGTTTTTGCGGGACCTGGAGCACCCGGAAGCCCGTGCCATGCAGAGCTGGCAGCAGCAAAATCAGGGTTTGCTATCGGCGCTGGAACAAACGTCACTGAACTGAGCAAATCAAGCAAACCAAGCAAACCAAGCAAACCAACCCGGCAATCTGATCAGCCCTTGCCACAAGTGGCGCGTCACCAGCAAACCACGCCGCTGACGCAGCCCTGTGGCCCGGGGGCCGGAAAAAACACCTGGCTACCGTGTACCTGAAACGCAGCAATCTTGCGCTTGCCCGCTTCCGATGTGATCCATTCAATCAATTGCATCGCCGCCACATAATTGACATGGGCATGCCGTGCCGGGTTGACGGCGATGATGCCGTACGGGTTGCGCATTTTGGCGTCACCCTCAACCAGTAGCGCCAGATCGGCCTTACTGCGCCACGCGCTGAAGGTGGCGCGGTCGGCCAGGGTGTAGGCTTGCAATTCGCTGGCCATGCTCAACACCTCGCCCATGCCCAACCCGGCCGATAAATAATTCGGGGCCACCGGTTTGGCCCCCAGTTGCTGCCAATAGCTCAATTCCATTTGCTCGGTGCCGGAATTGTCGCCACGCGAAACAAACTTCACCTGCCGTTGCACGATTTTGCGCAACGCCGCCAACACATCGCGCGCACCCTTGATGCCCGCCGGGTCGTGCTTTGGCCCGACCAGCACAAAATCATTCGCCATCACGTCGCGCCGGTTCACCCCATCGCCCGCCGCCACAAACTGGTCTTCCTGCGCGCGCGCATGCGCCAGCACCACATCCACATCGCCATTTTTCGCCAGCGTCATGGCCTTGCCGCTGCCAACTGCAATCACTTGCACCTTGACGCCACTGGTGGCTTCAAAGGCGGGCAGTAAAAAGCCCAGCAAGCCGGAATTTTCGGTGCTGGTGGTGGTTGCCAGGCGCAGAACTTTTTCGTCAGCGTGCGCCAGTTGTGTACCGCACAGCAGCACCAGCCAGCAGCCCAAGGTCAGCAGGCGGCGCGCCAA
>JBDLSU010000524.1:0-10154 GCA_039799405.1 Pseudomonadota bacterium
CTCTTGGCCAGAACTAGTTTTGACCTAACAAAGCTTAAACGACTATAATCACTACACTTCCATTCTCAATGCTTCCGTGCCTAGTTGGGATCAGGTATTCAAACCCAATTAGAACCATACGCAAGCAAATAAAATCAACAGGATACCCAGTGGCAAGCTCTGACCAATTAAAAGCCCTTCTCAAATCGCATGCAAGGCGCGATGACGAGCAGTTTTACTCTGTCGCCATGCAAGTGGCTGCACATGAGGCAAAACTGGGGCATGGTAAATTGGCAATTGAACTGCGCGACATTATCGACTCTGCCAAAACGCACTTAGTGCAAGAATCTGGCGGTAAGTTACTACCAATTGCCAAGGCACGCGGTGAACTGGCTAATCTGCTTACTGTGACACATCCGGCGAACCGTTTGAATGAAATGGTTTTGGACAAACAGGCTGAAGGCCAGTTACTACGCGTCCTGAAAGAGCAGCAATTGCTGGCACGAATCAAGGAACATGGTCTTTCCCCGCGTCGCAAATTGTTGTTGGTTGGACCACCTGGCAGCGGTAAAACCATGACCGCTTCAGCACTGGCGGGCGAACTGGGGATCCCCTTGTTTCTGGTACGGCTCGACTCCCTGATTACCAAATTTATGGGCGAAACATCGGCCAAGCTGCGTCAGGTATTTGACGCTATTTCTGATATTCGGGGCGTGTATTTTTTTGATGAATTCGATGCCATTGGTTCACAACGTGGTATGGCCAACGACGTAGGCGAAATTCGGCGTGTGCTCAATAGCTTCTTGCAGATGATTGAGCAAGACCACTCCAACAGCCTGATTATTGCCGCGACCAACCATCCCGAGATTCTGGATTACGCCCTGTTTCGTCGGTTTGACGATGTGATTGAATACCATTTACCGACCGAAGCACAGGCTATCGATCTGATTATGGCGCGGGTTGGTTCGTTTTTGCCGAAATCGTTCGCAAAAAAAGCGATCACTGACAAGGCGCATGGTTTGAGCTATGCCGAAATCTGCCGTGCATGCAATGATGCGATCAAGGATGCCATCATGCACGATCGGGCCAAGGTTCAGGCGGATGTACTGGGCACCGCACTGGAAGAGCGGCGATTGATCAATAAAAAACTGGCTGAAAACAAGCTGATGTCACCTTATGCAGAACAGCACAAACGATAAACGTCCACACCTTATTTTGGCCAACACGGCCACGGCATTGGCTTTTACAGCCCCAAAACCAAATATCCCACCGCAGCTACTGCCTGAGAGGGACAGGCAAAAACACGGCACTACCCTGCAAACACAACTGAGCGCATTACAACTTGCGGCAGTACATGCGGCGCAGCTTCAAAGCCAAAAACAGCTTAAAAGTGGCATTGGGCTGCAAATCGAATTTTCCGGTTTCCCCGACGTGGCGCTGGCGTTCGAGAGCTTGAATAATGATCAGCAAAAAATTGAATTGCTCAGCCTGCGCCAAGATGGACTAATCACCCACGCCAATGTGTTTGTCCCGGAAGGCAAGCTGGCGTACTTTGAGAAAGTGCTTGATAATTATTTGAACGAACATAAGGGAACGCAAGGTCAGCCACTTGATCGCAAGGCATTGGTGAACACCATTGCCTCAATTGGTCTGGCAAGCCTGCGGGCCCTGTGGACGGATGATCTTGACCAATTGCCGAAGGACGTGAATCAGCCATTTTGGTGGGAGGTTTGGCTCCCGGTACGTAGTGATCGTGCCGCAGTAGTAGCCGACTTTCGGAAATTGGTTGAATTGGCAGGCTGCAAGGTCGGCGAAAGGCACGCCAATTTCCCCGAGCGTACCGTGGTCTGGATGTTTGGTTCGCAAGCTCAAATGCAATCGTCCATAGCTGCGCTCAACTGCGTGGCCGAGTTGCGCCGCGCCAAAGATACGGCAGAGTTTTTTGACGGACTCAGGCCCGTGGAGCAAGCCAATTGGGTTCAGGATGCCTTACGCCGCCTGAGTGTTGACTTCAAACCGGATGCGCCACGTATTTGCTTGCTGGATTCTGGCGTCAATCGGGGGCATCCGATGCTTGAGCACTTCATTGGCTCAGACAGCCTTTATTCCATCAATCCTGCGTATGGGAGGGATGATTTGGCGAATCATGGAACAGGTCTTGCTGGTTTGGCTCTATATGGCGACATGATTGAAGTATTTGTCGGTACTCAGCAGATTAAAATTGGGCATCGGCTTGAGTCGGTAAAAATTGTCACAGGAATTAAAGACGACGAAGGCGACCAGCATAGTCATGCATCGGTGTTTCGTGATGCGGTCAGTCAGCCGGAAGTTGATGCGCCGCACATACCACGCGTTTTTGCCACAGCCGTAACTGCAACTGACTATCGGGATCGTGGCCGCCCTTCTTCCTGGTCTGCAATGGTTGATCGGTTGGCTGCGGACGTGGATGGCAATGGGCAGTTTCCTCGCCTGTTTATTCTTGCTGCAGGGAATATTGTCGATAGTAATGCTTGGGTTACCTATCCTGCAAGCTTGTCTACCAACCTGATTCACGATCCCGGCCAAGCATGGAATGCTCTTACCGTCGGTGCGTTTACCCATAAAATCGATACAGAGCTAAGTGAATTGCAACCGATAGCCGCTAGCGGTGGTGTGAGTCCCTACTCGACCACTTCGGCAGCGTGGGAGACTGTTTGGCCGCTCAAGCCGGATGTGGTCATGGAAGGTGGAAATGTCGCTGTAGATGCGAGTCACTTTGCTGGTGGACATCCCAGTTTGGCTTTGCTGACAATCAACCACAAGCCATTGGATCGTTTGTTGACCACCTCTCATGCCACCAGCGCGGCCAGCGCATTATGTGCCCGTCTGGCGGCACAAATCATGCTTGCTTACCCAAAGCTTCGCCCTGAAACGGTGCGCGCTTTGATTGTTCACTCAGCCGAGTGGACCAATCAGATGCGCAGCATGTACCCATCCACTACCAAGAAAGATTATGTCCGGTTGATTCGCCATTGTGGCTGGGGTGTGCCGGACAGGGATCGTGCTTTGTATAGCGCGGGCAATTCATTGACCTTGCTCGTAGAGGATCAGGTTTTGCCATTCAAAAAGGAAAGTGGGAAACCCGTTACCAGTCGCGACATGAATCTGCATGCATTGCCTTGGCCGAAAGATGCCTTGTTGACCTTGGGGGAAGCGCAAGTTAAATTGCGAGTAACCCTTTCCTATTTTATTGAGCCCAATCCATCAGCGCGAGGTGTGTCGTCAAAATTTCATTACCCTTCACATCGGCTGCGCTTTGAGGTGCAACGGCCATTGGAGCCAACAACCGATTTTGTTGCTCGAATCAATGCCGCTGCAAGCCGGGAAGAGGCCGGTGATGCCAGTGCACCTGAGGATTCTGACTGGTTGTTGGGTGGTCGGCAGCGGCATCGAGGTTCGCTGCATCAGGATGAGTGGTCGGGCACTGCCGCCGAATTGGCCAACCGTGGCTTTATTGCAGTATATCCGGCCAATGGCTGGTGGCGCACCCGGCAGGCACAGGGGAAATATGACAGCCCGGCGCGATATAGCTTGCTGGTGTCGATCCGCACCCAGCAAACCGGGACGGATTTGTATGCCGTGATTGAGCAGGCTATTGCGAGCAAAATTGCTGCTGAATCTGCTGTACCAGTTCAAATTGAAATTAATTGACCGCTTAAATTCACCCTTTTGTCTAGCGCAACGGGTTGCACATGATCAAAGCAAGCTTGTCTCGACCTGGCTATCTGCCTGCCACTCCCGCACCAGCGTCTGCACCAGTTGCGCACACGACATGGCGCGCGCGGCTTGCACCCGGGTGCCGGCCCAGAGCGACATGAATTCGGTATTGCCCAACTTGCCCGCCTGCGCCCGCAGACTGCCGGTGAGGGCGTTTTGTACCGGGTAAGCTGGTACGATTACTTCCACCGGGTACATCATGTGCATGAAGCGGTTGTCCAGCCCGCGTGCATAGCGCCCGGAAAAGCTGCGCGTCAGGCAGGTCGGTTGGGGCGCATCGGGTGTTTTGGCGCAATCGAGCAAACGCTGTTTATACGCCGGGTGGATGCCGGATTCATCGGTGACCAAAAACGCCGTACCCATTTGCACCGCGCTGGCCCCTGCCTTCAGGGCAGCCGCGATATCTGCACCGTGCATGAAACCACCAGCCAAAATCACCGGAATCTGCAAGGCCTGACACACCTGTGGCCCCAGCTCCCATACCGATAGCGTGGCATGTTCTTGTGGGACCAAAAAAGTGCCGCGATGCCCGCCGGATTCAATGCCCGATGCCACCACCGCATCGGCCCCCGCACTTTGCCAGGCCAGCGCTTCTTCCAGCGTAGTGGCGGTGCCGACCACCACAATGCCAGCCGCATGCAAGGCCGCTACTTGCCCGGGCTGCAGAACATTGAAGGTGAAGCTGGCGACCGCAGGTTTGAGTTCCAACAACAGGGCGAACTGGCTGGCAAAGTCTTCACACCATTTTTGCGGCGCGGCGGGTGCTTCCATGCCGAGCTCTTGCCACACCGGGGCCAGGTATTGCATGGCTTGCGCTACGGTTTGCGCGTCCGGATTGGGAGTTTCCTGCACAAACAAATTGATGGCGAACGGTTTGTCGGTCAGTGCGCGAATTTGCGCCACTTGTTCGCGTATCACATCGGGCGGGAGCAGCGACGCACCGAGCGAACCCAGTGCGCCGCTATTGGACACCGCCGCGACCATGGCGGGAGTATTGGCACCGCCCGCCATCGGGCCTTGTACAATCGGATGAGGGAAAAGATCGCTTAATTTTTCACACAGGGGCATGGCAAACTCCAGTTTCTGGCGGGATTCGATACGCGCTATTTGGCGGTCGGCATCACAAATTCTGCGCCCTTGCCTATGCTGTCGGGCCAACGCTGCATGATGGATTTGTAGCGGGTGTAAAAGCGCACGCCCTCTTCGCCATAGGCATGCACATCGCCAAACAGCGAACGCTTCCAGCCACCAAACGAATGCCAGGCCATCGGCACCGGAATCGGTACGTTGATGCCAACCATCCCGGCTTGCACCCGGCGCGAAAATTCACGCGCGGTGTTGCCATCAGACGTGAACAGCGAAACGCCATTGCCGTATTCATGATTGTTGATCAGGCTCAAGGCCGCAGCAAAATCCGGCACCCGCACCACGCACAACACCGGGCCAAAGATTTCTTCGCGATGGATCACCATCTCCGGCGTAACATTGTCAAACAGCGAGCCACCGATGAAGAAGCCACCTTCATTGCCGGGCACGCTCAAACCGCGTCCATCCACCACCAGGGTTGCGCCTTGTTCCACACCTTTGGCGATATAGCCTTCAATTTTGGCTTTATGCACGGCGGTGACCACTGGCCCCATTTCCGCATCGGCTTGCATGCCGTCTTTTACCACCAGCGCTTGCACCCGTGGCGTGAGTGCGGCCACCAGTTTGTCGGCGATATCGCCCACTGCCACCGCTACCGAAATCGCCATGCAACGCTCACCGGCGGAACCATAACCGGCCCCGATCAGGGCATCCACCGCCTGTTCCAGATTGGCGTCCGGCATCACCACCAGGTGGTTTTTGGCCCCGCCCAGCGCTTGCACCCGCTTGCCGTTTTTGGTGCCTTCGGTGTAAATGTATTCGGCAATCGGGGTCGAGCCGACGAAAGAAATCGCTTGCACGTCCGGGTGGTGCAGCAAACCATCCACCGCCACTTTGTCGCCCTGCACCACGTTAAACACGCCATCCGGCAAACCGGCTTGTTTGAACAAATCGGCAATCAGCAGCGAAGCCGAGGGGTCGCGCTCGGAAGGTTTCAGGATAAAGGTGTTGCCAGTGGCAATCGCCAGCGGTGCCATCCACATGGGCACCATGAAGGGGAAGTTGAACGGGGTAATGCCGGCGGTGACGCCCAGCGGCTGGCGCAAATTCCAGTTGTCGATGCCACCGCCAATATTGTCGGAGAACTGGGTTTTCAACAACTGCGGCATGGCGCAGGCAAATTCCACAATTTCCAGCCCACGCGTGACTTCGCCCTTGGCGTCGGAAAAGATTTTGCCGTGTTCATGCGTAATGCAGGCGGCCAGTTCGTCGTGGTGTTTTTCGATCAGTTCCTTGAACTTGAACATGACACGGGCACGGCGCAGCGGTGCGGTTTCAGACCAGGCCGGGAACGCCGCTTTGGCAATCGCCACCGCCTGATTCACATCATCCAGGCTGGCCAATTGCACTTGCGCTGCAACTTGGCCGGTGGCCGGGTTAAAAACGTCTTGCGCACGACCACTGCTGGCGGCAACGCGTTGGCCGTTAATGTAATGTGCAATCGCGGGGAGGGAAGAGTTGCTCATGGTAATCCTTTGGGGATGAGGTCAGATGCGACATTATAGTCCTCTGTTACCACAGTTACTACCAGCCATAGCAGGTGTGTGCATTTGCTTGCGCTCTGTGCTATTACGCTTCAACATCGATCCAACACTCTTGCCTGCATCTATGCTGACGGCTATGCCGCGCACTATGCGGCAAGCTAGCGCTACGCAAAAAGTCGCATAAAGGGATCAATTAAAAAAGCCAACTAATATATTGCAAATATATTTGAGCCGAATTACAATACAGCACCAACCAGCCACTTCACTCGCATCCAAGCTGTGCGCACAATGGGTGGCCCACCTTAACTACTTTGCAGGAGATGCGAAATGAAACAATTTACCCCATGGCGCGGTGTGTTCCCCGCAGTGACCACCCAATTCAACGCGGATGAATCGCTCAATTTTGCTGGCATGGAACAGCACTATGGGCTGCAACTGGCAGGCGGGGTGCATGGGCTGGTGACGGGTGGCTCGCTGGGTGAAGCCAGTACCATGTCTGACGCCGAAAAACTGCAGGTGGCCAGGGTTGCGCTGGATGTGGCACAAAAGCGGGTGCCGGTGCTGGCGAATGTATCCAACAGCCGCACCCTGGACGCCGAACGCTTTGCCGCCAACGCGGCCGAACTGGGGGTGCAGGGTTTGATGGTGATGCCGTCGGTGCTGTACGCGGCGGATGCCAAGGAAGCCAAAGACCATTTGCGTGCGGTCGCCAAGGCAGCGCAATTGCCGATCATGGTGTACAACAACCCGGTCAGCTATAAAGTCGATCTGACCCCGGATGATTTCCGCGATCTGGCTGACTGCGAATACATCGTGGCGATTAAAGAATCTACCGACAATATCCGCCGTATTACTGATTTGCGCAATGCGGTGGGCCACCGTTACCAGTTATTTATGGGCGTGGATGATTTGTCGTTTGAAGGCCTGGCGGTGGGCGCGGATGGTTTGCTGGCCGGTTTGTGCGTGGCCTTCCCGAAAGAAACAGTGGCGCTGTACAACCTGATGCAAGCAGGCCGCTGGCAAGATGCGCTCAAGCTGTATCAATGGTTTATGCCGCTGATGCATCTGGATGTGTCCAACAAGCTGGTGCAAAACCTGAAACTGGTGTCCGCCATGGTGGATGTCGGCACCGAATATGTGCGTCGTCCACGTCAGCCATTAACTGGCAAAGACCGCGAACGGGTCAGCATGATCGTGCAAAAAGCGCTGGATACCCGGCCTGATCTGAGTTTGTTCTGAGCCGCCCCCTGGTAATTTCAGGAAAATTCGGCCAAGTTCGGGCAAATCAGCGCGGTTTTTTCCGGCTTTGCCCGATTTTGTTATTCTGCTGATTTGCTATACACTGGGCGAAAAGTGAGTGGATGCCAAAATGATACCAATGAAACCCCCTGTGACCAAGCAACGCGCTGCGGACATTGCTTACGATACGATTGAAAACCTGATCGTAACGCTGCAATTGCAGCCAGGTGCGCCGATTGTTGAAGCGGAATTGATCGAACTGACCGGCCTCGGGCGCACCCCGCTGCGTGAAGCGCTGATGCGCATGTCATCCAACGGTTTGATCCAGCAATTGCCACGGCGGGGTTTGATCATCAGCGACATTGCGGCATACGAACACATGACGGTGCTGGAAACCCGGCGCGTACTGGAACGCCTGATCGCCGCCAGCGCAGCGCGGCGCGCCACCCCACCGGCCCGGCGTGCGATTCTGGCCTGCGGGCAAGACATGCTCAATGCCGCGCAACTGGGTGATCTGGATCACTACATGCAAGCCGACCAGGCGCTCGACCACGTCATCCACCACGCTTGCCGCAATCCTTCTGCCGTAGCAGCGGTGGTGCCGCTGGTAATCCAGTGCCGCCGCTTCTGGTATGCCTACCAGCATGAAGCCGATGTCGAACAGGGCGCACAATTGCATTTGAAGATGGCGCAAGCCATTGCCGACGGCCAGGAAGCGCTGGCGGTGGAATGCTCGGATGCACTGGTCGATTATTTGGAATCTCTCACCCGCCGCGTCATTCACGGATAAACACTTACCATGCAAACCATTTCGATTATCGACTCCCACACCGGGGGGGAACCAACACGTCTGATCATCGCCGGTGGCCCGCAACTGGGCACTGGCCCACTGGCAGAGCGCCTGCGCCGCTTCGATCAGGATTTTGATCATCTGCGCTCGGCCACGGTGTGCGAACCACGCGGCTCGGACGTGATTGTCGGCGCGCTGCTGGTGGAACCGCATGCACCCGATTGCAGCGCCGGGCTGATTTTTTTCAATAACGCCGGTTACCTTGGCATGTGCGGCCACGGTTTGATCGGGGCGGTGGTTTCGCTGGCGCAGCTCGGCAAATTGGGGCCGAATGCCATCGGCAAACACCGCATCGATACCCCGGTCGGCGTGGTCGAAGCGCAATTACACGACGCCAACAGCGTCACCATCTGGAATGTGCCAGCCTATCGCCTGCATCATCAGATTTCGATTGAGGTTCCCGGCATCGGCCCCATCGTCGGCGATGTGGCCTGGGGTGGCAACTGGTTCTTTTTGGTCAGCCAGCATGGGCAGGCATTACACGTCAGCCGTGCGGCAGAACTGACTGATTTTGCCTGGCGCATCCGGCAGGCGCTGGAGGCGGCAGGCATCCGGGGTGCCGGGTGTGCGATTATCGACCATGTGGAATTATTTGCCGCAAGTGATGATGCCGACAGCCGCAGCTTTGTGCTGTGCCCCGGCCGCGCCTACGACCGTTCCCCCTGCGGCACCGGCACCAGCGCCAAACTGGCTTGCCTGGCTGCCGATGGAAAACTGGCCCCGGGCCAGATGTGGCGACAGCAAAGCATTACCGGCAGCATTTTTGAAGCCAGCTACCAGCCACATCCGCAACAGGCCGGGCAAGTTTTGCCCTGCATTCGCGGGCAAGCCTGGGTCAATGCGCGGGCCGAATTATTGCTCGACCCAAGTGATCCGCTGTTGTGGGGTATCCGCTAAACCCGGTAGCGACACAAATCATCTGCTTATTTGCCAAGCGCATTATCCTTGATCAGTTCGCGCGCGCGCTGGTCCAGTGCTTCTTTATTCACCGGATACAATTCCGGCGTTTCTGGCGCGCAGCGCGCAATCGCATCGCCCAGCGCTTCGCGCCACAGATCGGGCAATTCATCGGCCGATTTCACCTTGCTATTGAGCGCCAACACCAGCCCACCAAACCCGGCGTGGGCGCGTGCATAGGCGATTTGCAAATCATATTCGGCATTGGTGTGGGAACGACGGGCCTGGAATAATTCGTTTTCGGTATCCAGCACATCCAGCAAGGTGCGCTGGCCGATTTCAAACTGTTTGCGGTAAGCCTGGCGCGCTTTGTCAATCGCAAGTTGATGTTGATCCAGATACACCAGTTGCTCGGCCTGCTTGCGCGCTTCGCTATACGCAATATTCAGGTTTTGCCGCACATCGACGCAACCGCGGTCACGCTCGGCCATGGCCTGGTTCAGCAAATCGGCATATTGCCGGGTTTTGCTTTTGTCGCTGCCACCGTTGAACAAATTCCAGCTCATCACCACTTCGGCCAGATTGTCACGGCGGCTGCCGCTGCGCCCATCCGGATGCTGGTCATATCCGGATCGCAGGCGCAAATCAAAACGGGGCAGGTAGTTGGCGTCCTGGGTTTTGGCCGCAGCCTGGGCCGAACGCACGTTTTCTATCGCGGCGCGCAAGCCGGGGTGGCGGCTGATCGCGGCGCGCAGGGCAGAAACGGCGGTCGGTGGCAGATCGCGCTCCAGCACCACCTCCGG
>JBDLSU010000525.1:0-5382 GCA_039799405.1 Pseudomonadota bacterium
CAGACGCATGGCACAACCTTGGAAGCGTATTGGCCCACAACTTGGGTGAATATGCTGCGGCAGAGCAAGCGTATCGCACGTTGTTGGAGCTTGCGCCAAACAACACTGAAGGTTGGAACAACTTGGGTAATCTGTTGGCGGACTATCTGGGTCGCACCGACGAGGCCGAACGCGCTTATTCATCCGCGCTCAAGTGCGATCCAAACGAAATTGCTGCTCAGCACAACCTGGTATTTTTGTTGCGCGACATTCAAGGCAAGCTACCAGAGGCAGCCAGTGCTTTTGCAAAAATAGCTGAAAGTGGCGAATTGGCCGATTCGTATGCCTTGCAACGCGGCCTATTCGCCGCCTATGCAGAAAACTGGGGCGAAGCCAAGCAGCATTTCAGGGTGGCGTTTGAGCAGGCCGGGTATATTTTGCCAGCTATCACCGCAGACGACTGGTACCGCACCTGCGCCGTGCTGTTACACCTGAACCTGCTACCCAAATTTTTGGCTTTAATGGATGAACTGGACGCCACCCGGCGCATGGTGCCGCTGGCCGAAGCCTTGCGTGCGCATGAGCAGGGCGAACGTGGCTTGTTGCAGAACAGCCCGGCAGAGGTGCGCCCGGTAGCCGAGAAAATTTATGATGAAATTGCCCGGCGGCGGGCCAATTTGCCAGTACGCGCACCTGGGTGAACAAGCATTGGCAGTAACCGTTGGCAGCAAACAGCGTCAGGATTGGGGTGGGCACAGTGGTGATGATGATGGTAAGTATCCGATTACCGCAGCGTTGATTGAGCGGCAAAATAATAACGGTATAATGTGCCAACCCCAATTTAACCATCCAGCCCCCGATTCCATGCAAAACTCTGGCCCTGCTCCCGATGCAAACCTGCTGGACAAAGCCATCGCCATCCAGTCGCTCGAACCCAAAGACATCCGGGATGATGGCGACATCGACTTTTCGGATATCCCGGAAACCACCGCACAAGACTGGCAAGGTGCGGTACGTGGCAAGTTTTATCGGCCCGTGAAACAGCAATTAACCATCAGAATCGATGCCGATATTTTGGCTTGGCTGAAGTCACAAGGAAAAGACTATCAGAGCCGCCTGAATGAGATTCTTCGGGATACGATGTTGAAAGGGCTTGAGAGCAAATAAGGCCCATGATTCTGGGCATTACCTTTCAAGCCGAGGTTACTGCGTAGTAGTCATCCTGTTTGCGGGTGGCGGACATGGCATCCAGAAAACTCTCCCAGCGCACCACTTTAAGTGTGTTGCCGTTACTTGCCGCTGATCTGGCATCATCGCCTTGGCTATCAACATCCTGCCAGTTTGGGCCAATGTCACCTTTTTCGACAATTGCGCAAAACCGCTTGCCAGCAAAACTGTTTTAATATACAGTTCTTTTCACCGTCTTGATTGCTGATCATTTTACGGGCGTCCCATGAAAAATCACCCACTACTTGCTGCCGAAACCGATGCCGCGCCAGCGGCAGATTACGACACCCCCTGGAAAATTGCTGTCGAACAGCATTTCCAAGCCTTCATGGCATTTTATTTCCCCGCTGCCCATGCCCAAATCGATTGGACATGCCAACACGAGTTTCTCGATAAAGAACTGCAAGCCATTGCCAAAGATGCACTGGTTGGCACGCGCCATGTCGATAAATTGGTCAAGGTGCGCCGCCTCTCCGGTGAGGAAGACTGGCTGTGTATCCATCTGGAAGTACAAGTCTCGCGCCAGGCCGAATTTGCCGAGCGCATGTTTGTCTATCACTATAGAATCTTTGACCTCTACCGCAAACCAGCCGCCAGCATGGCGCTACTGGGAGATGATTCTCCCGCCTGGTTACCACAAAAATACGCCCATGCGGTGATGGGCTGTAAGCTGGACTTTGAATTCCCTGTCGTTAAGTTACTGCGCTACACTGAAGAAGAAGCCGATTTGGAAACCAACCCCAACCCGTTTGCCCTGCTGACGCTGGCCTACCTGAAAAACCGGGCTACGGTAAATGACATGCAGCGCCGCTATGAAGTAAAATGCAAGCTAATACGCCTGCTGCACACACATAAGTGGGATACCACCCTGATTCGCCAGTTTTTTCTGGTAATCGACTGGATGATGGCGCTGCCGCCCGAATTGGCGGTGAAGTTATCAACTTTTATTAGCGAACTGGAAGAGGAACAAAGAATGGAATACATTAGCTCGGTTGAACGCGTCAGGGCGGAACAAAAGTTTCACGAAGGTGTTGCCATAGGCGAGCAGCGTGGTGAGCAACGAGGCGAACAACGCGGTGAACAGACAGGCAAAACAGGTATGTTGATCCGCCTGTTGACCCGTCGTTTTGGCGATTTGCCCGCAGCGATACAGGCGCAAATTAAAGACGCACCCAATACCCGGATTGAGGCATGGTTTGATAGTGCGGTGGACGCGGCAAGCCTGGATCAGGTGTTTCAAGACATGGCGCATTAAAACACCATGCAGCCAATCACACCAACCGGGTGAGCAAGCCCACCCGGCCCCAAGGTTTATTTAAACGCATACAACAAACACACCGATACCATCATCACAAATAGCGCTTTCATGCTGCCTCCTGTTTTGCCAACACTACGGGAATAATGTCCCGCCCCACCCTGGATGCCGCAATCATTTGCTTCAATTCCGGCACACAGGAACCACAACTGCTGCCACACTTTAACTGCTGTTGCAGCAGCGTCAAACACTGTCCGCGCTCACTCACCAAACCCTGCATCGCCGCCAGACTGGCCACGATGGCGCTTTCGGATACATTCAGGCAGTTGCACACCACCCGCCCTTTGGCAATGAAACCGGCCGGGGCCTGGCTGCTCGGCATCAAGAGCATGCGGCCCAACTCCAGAACCGGTTGTTCGCCATCCAGATACTGGCGCAACCAGCCTTCGGCCGATACATCGCCCGCCAGCAATACCGCCGCCAGCTTGCCGCCTTCTACCAAAATCCGCCGCGCATGGCCGCCCCTAGCGTCGTCGTAGCGCAGCAAATTGGCACCGTTCAGGCCGAATAGCACATCAATTTCTTGCAGCAACGCGGCGTCTTGCGCGCAAGCAGCAGCGGCGCGTAGCGTGACGCCAACGCGCTCGCGCCCGAACAGCGTGCATGATGCGTAAGCGAAGCGCGCCAGATACGGGCGCAGGGCTTGTTGCAGTTGCAGTGCGCGCTCCGGTGCCACCCAGGCAAACGCCACCAGCCGCCACGGCAATTCGGCTTTCTGGATTTTGACGGCGGCGTGTTTCAGTTCCGGTTGTTTGGAGCTGGGGCAAAACGCCGGGAGCGTCAAACCATTGACGCCAAACGCGGTTTGGCCCACTTCATTGTGGCCGGAGACATATTCTTCGCCCCAGTGCATGGCAATAAAGGCTTGCGCGCTGCGCATTTCGTCGCTGGCGCGTACTGGCAAAATCTGGCTGCCACGACGGCTTTTGATTTGTACCAGATCACCATCGCGCAGCAATCGCCGCTCCATATCCCCGGCTGACAGCAGCACCGCCGGTTCTGGCGCATGAGCGAATAGTTGCGCCACCGTGCCGGTGCGGGTCATGCCATGCCATTGATCGCGCAAGCGGCCGGTATTCAAATGGAAGGGATAGCGCACATCCACTGGCTCGGCCACGCCATGATACGGGGTCAGGACAAAGCGCGCGCGGCCGTTTGCGGTCGGGAAGACCCCATCCTGATACAAGCGTGCGCGGCCAGCACTCGCGCCTGCGGGATAGGGCCATTGCTGCGGCCCTTGCTGTTCCAGAATGGCGTAGCTCAAGCCGCCAATATCCAGGTCACGCCCGATGGTGCTGGCGCGGTGTTCGTTCCAGATTTGTTCCGGGGTCAGATAGGGAAACAGCGTGGTGCGGCGTTGCCATAAGGCTTCCAGCTTGTGCGCGAAGGCGATGACGATTTCCCAGTCGTGGCGGCTATTGCCCGGTTTGGGCAGCACCGGCAGGCAGCGCGAAATGCGCCGTTCCGAATTGGTAACGGTGCCATGTTTTTCACTCCAGGTGCTGGCCGGCAGCAGCACGTCGGCATACGGTACGGTAGCACTGGTGTGGTGCGATTCTTGTACCACCACCAGTTGCGCGCTTTGCAGGGCCTGGCGGATCAGGTTTTGATCCGGCATGGATTGTGCCGGATTGGTGCAGGCGATCCAGATCGCCTTGATCTGGCCACTGCGCACCGCTTCAAACATTTCCACCGCGCTTTTGCCGGGCGTGGCGGGTACGCTTTCCACGCCCCACAGTTCGGCCACTTCGGCGCGGTGTGCGGCATTGCTCAGGTCGCGATGGGCGGACAGCAGATTCGACAAGCCACCTACTTCGCGCCCACCCATGGCATTCGGTTGCCCGGTCAGCGAAAACGGCCCGGCCCCGGGTTTGCCGATCTGGTGTGTGGCCAGATGCAAATTGATCAGCGCCACATTGTTGGCGGTGCCCTGGGCCGACTGGTTCAAGCCCTGGCAATACAGCGACAGCGTGGCTTTGGATTGCCCAAACCAGCGCGCCGCCTGCATCAAATCCGCTTCTGCAATGCCACAGGTGGCGGCCACCATTTGGGGGTGATATTCGCGCACCAGTTGCTTGAGTTCGGCAAAGCCTTCGGTGTGGGCCTCGATATAGGTGGGATCGATCAAATCTTCCCACAGGCAGATATGCAGCAAGCCGTTAAACAGCGCCACATCGGTGCCGGGCAAAATCGGCAAGAACAAATCGGCCTCGCGCGCGGTGGCGGTGCGGCGCGGGTCAACCACGATAATTTTCAGAGCAGGATTGTTGGCGCGCGCCTGTTCGATGCGGCGGTATAGCACCGGATGGGCGTAGGCGGTGTTGGAGCCAACGATAAAAATCACTTGCGCGTGGTCGATGTCTTCATAGCAGGCAGGCGGCGCATCGGCCCCCAGGGTTTGCTTGTAACCCGCCACCGCACTGGACATGCACAGGCGCGAATTGGTGTCGATATTGTTGGTGCCGATCAGCCCCTTGGCCAGTTTGTTGAAGACGTAATAGTCTTCGGTCAGCAATTGGCCGGAAATATAAAAGGCCACGCTGTCGGGGCCATGTTCGGCAATAATGGCGGCAAATTGTTCGGTGACGGCATCCAGCGCTTCATCCCACGACACCACTTGCCGGGCTTGATCGCGGCTGCGCCGTAGTTCCGGCTGCAAGGCGCGCACCTGTTGTTGCAGGATCGGATTGGTGGTCAAATGCAGGGTGCTGCCCTTGCTGCACAGGCGGCCAAAATTGGCCGGGTGATCCGGGTCACCGCGTACCGACAGCACTTGCTGACCATCGGTTTCAGCCAACACGCCACAGCCCACGCCGCAGTAGCAGCAGGTGGTTTTGACCAGCTTGCTGCCCACTACGGGC
>JBDLSU010000526.1:0-4412 GCA_039799405.1 Pseudomonadota bacterium
GCGGCGCTGGAACTTTATCAAGCAAGACATGGATTACAAAAAACTGGCCGCGCAAGTGATGCAAGTGACCGATGCACGCCGCCTGATGGCAGAAATGGGCCACCCGGTGCCGCCGGAAGGCTTTGGCAAGGAACACATCATGGGCGACGAGTTTGATTCCAACAACCCCGATCCCTACATCAAAAAACAGATGGGTAAAGCCTGACGGGCGGCGATCATGAAAAACCTGTTGAAGCAAGGCTGGGTGCTGTCGCTGCTGATGCTGGTGGCCTTTGTGCTGGTCTGGCACGTTGCCACCTTGCGCCCCGAAGCGTCGGCTACCGGGCCAGCCAATGCGGCAGCGCTGGATCCGGAATACGCCAAGCTGGTCGGGCAAAGCCAGGCCGCGCAAAAGCAATCAGCCCTGCCCACCCCGAAGGAAGTGGCGCTGCGCAGCAAGGAATTGTTGCAGCATGCGTTTGACCGCAACGGCACCAATGACCAGGGCATCGGCTGGCATTTGCTGTATTCGCTGGCGCGGGTGCTGGGCGGCTATGGGATTGCGGTGCTGGTCGGCGTACCGTTTGGTTTTGCCATCGGCTTGTTTCCGCTGCTGTATCGCGCCACCAATCCCTTCATTCAGGTTCTGAAACCGGTCTCACCGATGGCGTGGATGCCGCTGGCGCTGTACATTTTGAAAGACAGTGGCGCATCGGCGATTTTCATCATCTTTATTTGCTCGGTGTGGCCGCTGTTGATCAATACCGCTTTCGGTGTGGCCGGGGTGCGGCAAGACTGGATTAATGTGGCGCGGGTGCTGGATTTAAATGTGTGGGACCGCATCGTGCATATTGTGTTTCCGGCGGCGGTGCCGATGATTTTGGCCGGCATGCGCATTTCGATTGGCACCGCCTGGTTTGTGATTGTGGCAGCCGAAATGGTGGCCGGGCAATCGGGCATCGGCTACTTTATCTGGAACGAGTGGAATAATCTGCAAATTTCCAGCATGGTAACGGCGATTATTTTGATCGGTCTGATCGGCCTGAGCCTGGACGCGTTGCTGGCGTTTGTGAACCGCAAGCTGGCTTTCAAGGAGTAGCGCATGAGTTCACCGATCCATATCAACAAGGTCTCGATGGTGTTTGACACCGCCAAGGGGCCGTTTCATGCGCTGGACAACATCAATCTGGAGATTGCCGCAGGCGAATTCGTCTGCCTGATCGGCCACTCCGGCTGTGGCAAAAGCACCTTGCTGAATTTAATCGCGGGCTTGACCACGCCAACATCGGGCGAGCTGCGTTGCGACAACGACCTGATCAGCGGGCCGGGGCCGGATCGCGGCATGGTGTTCCAGCACCATTCGCTGTTGCCGTGGATGAGTTGCTTCGACAATGTGCTGCTCGGCGTGCGGCGCGTGTTTGGCAAGCGCGAAAGCGCCAGCAGGCTAAGGCAGCGCACCGAAGCCGCTCTGGCGATGGTGCATCTGGATCACGCCGCCAATAAGTTTCCAGCCGAAATTTCCGGCGGCATGAAACAGCGCGTCGGCATTGCGCGGGCGCTGGCGATTGAGCCGAAAGTGCTGCTGATGGATGAGCCCTTTGGCGCGCTGGACGAACTGACCCGCGCCTCGTTGCAAGATGAAGTGATGCGCATCAGCCAGGAAACCAAACCAACGGTGGTGATGGTGACGCATGATATTGATGAGGCGATTTTGCTGTCGGATCGTATTATCATGATGACCAACGGGCCACGGGCGCAGATTGGGGAAGACTTGGCAATTGCCTTGCCGCGCCCGCGCGACCGGTTGGCGCTGGCGAGCGATGCGGAGTATGCGGGTTATCGCAAGCAGATGCTGGAGTTTTTGTATTTGAAGCAGAAGAAATAAGGTGGTTTTATGACACAAGAGAAAATCAGCTTTGAAAAGGACTTTTCTGATGACAGCTTTTGGAGCAAGGTGAAAAAGTTCGCCATCACCGCAGGGCGCGAAGTGATTGAAAAAGCGCTATGGCTGTACTACGCGGCGCAAAATCCACAAACCCCGCTTTGGGCAAAAACCACCATTTATGCCGCATTGGGATATTTCATTTCACCACTTGATGCGATTCCCGACATTACGCCGATAGTGGGCTACGGCGACGACTTGACCATACTGGCTGCAGCGGTTGCCACGGTTGCGACCTACATTACCAACGATGTGAAAGAATTGGCAACGCAAAAACTGAAAGATTGGTTTGGGTAATGAGTGCAGATTCCAAATGGCTTCATCGGCATCACCCATGACAAACCACGAGCAACGAGGTATGATGCCCCTTGTTTGATGCGTATTGAACCGGGAGGCATGATGCGAACCACGCTGACAATTGATGATGATGTGCTGGCGACAGTAAAGGAAATGGCCGTGCGCCAGCAAAAATCTTTGGGTGAAGTCATGTCTGGTCTGGTACGACAAGCACTCACCCCAACGCCCGCACCGCGCAATGAGCGCAATGGCATTCCATTGTTAACGGTGCGCCCGGGTTCCATCCCGGTCACGCTGGAGCTGGTCAACCAATTGCGTGATGAGTTACCCTGATGCGCTATTTGCTGGATGTCAACGTCCTGATCGCCCTGATAGACCCCGGTAATGTCCATCACAATGCTGCGCATGGTTGGTTTGCTCAGGTTGGCAAATTGGGCTTTGCCACCTGTCCGCTGACGCAAAATGGCGTACTTCGCATCGTTGGCTCACCACGTTACCCCAATTCACCAGGATCACCTGCCTCAGTTGTCCCCATTATTTCAGGCATTTTGGCCTTGGCCGGGCATGAATTCTGGCCCGATGATGTGAGCTTGCTGGATGAAACAAAAATTCTTTTACCTCACTTAATTCATTCCGCACAAGTAACCGATAGTTATTTGTTGGCTTTGGCCGTTGCCCATGGCGGTAAGTTGGCCAGCTTTGACCGACGTATGGCGACCAAAGCAGTTGTGGGTGGTGCGCAAGCACTGGAATTGATTGAGTGAAAAAATCGCCAAAATTGCCGCACCAATGGCGCGGCAATTTACTGCTTAAAATCAGTTATTGGTGAAATAGCCGGAGCACTTCTTGGTGCCATTGCGCGTCAGGTAAAAACGGGTGCAATTGGTGTCATAGCTGGTGCCGGTGGCGGTAATTTGCCAGCCCGACACATACACCCCATTCAAATGATAATAGCTGCCATTGTTTTTCAGGCTCCAGTGCTCATGCGGACCGGTAGAACTGCCACCATTGCATAATGCTTGCGCCTTGGTATTGGCCGGATTGGCGACCCGCACGCCCTTGGCGACGCTGGCACCGGTGTTGTACTGGATATTCATCAAATGGTAGTAAGTGGTAGACCAGCCATTGGCATGCACCACTTCGGCAAAACAGGATGAATGCTTTTTGAAGGTGCCAGCAGCGGAGGCGGACACCCAGATATTGCTTTGATTACTGCCCCAGCCACCGCCCTGGCTCATGTCCAGCGATGCCATGGGATAGTTACCCGAGCCAGTGTTGGTATGAGCACCACCGACATGCCAGCTTGCGCCAAGGGGAAAGGGAAACTGCAATACGCCGTTGGCTGGCCCGGCCAGTGTAGCGGTATGCAATGGGGCAGCGGCTTTTTCGAGATTGAAACCGGTTCCAAACAAACGCTGGTAGGTTTGGGCGAAATCGGCCAGGTTTTGATCGATATTGGCGTCAATGCTCATGCGGTTTTCAAACAGTGCATGCAGTGGATTGGTGGTAGCGGCATTGCTGGCAAATTCGCTGCCTTCAACCAGACCGGCTTCGCCTGCGGCGGCGCGCGCATACAGCTTGGTCGCCAGTTGATGCGCCACATCACGCACTTGCTCCGAAAAGCCATTGGCCCGGCTCAGCTTACCAAACGGGCGCGCTGGCACGCCTTTTTGCGCCCGGCTGATCGCGCCGGTTTGCTGCTCCATCAGGGCTATCAACACTTTCGGGCTGATGCTGGTATAGCCAGCCCAGTGCGAAATCACTTCCGCTTGCGACGCCAGACTTGGCGCGCGGGTTTGCAGGAAGGCGTCGATATCGAAGCGGAACATTTCATCATGGCTGTACACCAGCGCATTGCCGGTAGCACCGGCCACGGTGTTGTCGGCTTGTGCCGCACCACTCAACAAACCGATGACGATACAAGCCAACAGGGTTTTGACATTACTTTTTTTCATAGTCTCTCTCCAAAATTATTCAATGCATTTTGACTGAGAAATAGATTTTTCTGGCAACACGTTGCACATAAGAATTAATTTTCACATCAAAATGAGAGCATATTTTCAAATATTGTATGAATAATGTCAATCAGAGAATTGACCAAATAAAAAGATTATTTGTTACGGGATGTTTTTTGCCCATTCCCGATTCCAGCAACCCTGGTTGCATTACTGGCCCGCGCACATATTGCGATAAT
>JBDLSU010000527.1:0-8955 GCA_039799405.1 Pseudomonadota bacterium
AGTATTGTTCGATTTCAAGTATTACTTCAAAAACGCATGGGAAGAAACGCCGGAAAAGCAGCAAGCCATTTTGCTGGCACTGGCGCAGCAGGAAAGCAATGCCGACAACGGCGACCTGCGCACCAAACTTGACAGCGACAAAGACAGTCGCCGCTGGCTGCGCCGCCGTTTGATGATTAATGAAAACGACCAAATACTGGTGCCCACCTTTGGCCGCTGGCTGCGGGAATGGGAAGACCGGGAGTAATCAACATCGCAGGCATCCTGCCATTCCAGCGCAACACCGATTAAATAAATGCACCAACACTGACATGAAAACGGGCGGCCAGCAATTTCGCCAAGCGCTTGCTGATTTCCCGTCGCCCGGCCAGGATGTCGCTTAACAATGTCGGTGACGCAATGTCAGCCAGATCTTTTTGTTTGAGCTGATTCGATTCCAGCAAGAGCCGCAGGACTTCGCGTGGTGCTACGCTTGGCATCTCAACATGGGATGATTCCCAATGCTCGATCAAGTCCATCGCAATCTCAAACAAGGAATACAGAGGGTGGCTTTCATCATCGCCAACACTGTCAGCCAAGCGATCTGCCAGCGCACGCATGGCGGCAAAGTCGGCCTGATTGTGAATCGTGCGCAGGGGCGCAATCCCCTGAAGCTTGATCCATGCTTTGGATAGTTCGGGCATTGCTGCCAGCGGGGTCGGCGTATCCATTTGGTTTTGGCCCTTCATAGTCAACTGTCTGAGTCGTTTGCTTGGTTCGATTAAGTCGATTATAGACTTTGACTGTCGCCATAATCGGTTGAATTTAACGCCCATGCTATCATGATCCCCCCAATCAACCGCCCAGCCCGCATGGACACCCTCAAACCCCTGTTCACCCATTTCTCGCTCAACGCACGGGTATTTTTCTCCGGCACCCTGTGCGCCCCGGTCGATTTTATCGATGAACCCGGCTGCGGCTACCTGCATGTACTGCGCCAGGGCAGCTTGCGCATGATGGGACACACAGTTGAAACGGTGGAAATCGATCAACCTTCCCTTTTGCTACTGCCGCGCCCCACCCCACACCGGTTTTATGTGGATAACCCGGACGGTGCCAATCTGGTCTGCGCCTATATCGATTTCGGTGGCATCAACGGCAACCCATTGCTGGCGGCTTTGCCGGAAGTGTTTTTGGCCAAAATGCAAGCCCTGCCGGGGATTGAAAGTATTGTCGCCTGCCTGTTTGAAGAAGGGTTGAACCAGCACCCCGGACGCCAGGGCGCGATTGATCGACTGATGGAATACTGCATGATCCTGCTGCTGCGCCACGCGATGGAGCAGCAGGTGATACAAGGCGGCGTGTTGGCCGGGCTGGCCGATGCCAAGCTGGCGCGCTGTATTACCGCCCTGCATGAAAAACCGGAACACCCGTGGACACTGGAAGAAATGGCGGAGCAGGCGCTGATGTCGCGCGCTGCCTTTGCCAAGCACTTCCATAACGTGGTGCAGATCACGCCTTACGACTACCTGACCGACTGGCGCATTTGCATGGCGCGGGTGCTGCTGAAAAAAGGCAAATCGCTGAAGATGGTAGCGCCCATGGTCGGTTATGGCACACCGAGCGCCTTGATCAAAGTGTTCAGTAAAAAGATGGGGGTTTCGCCCCTGCAATGGCTGGAACAACATCAAAGCGGGTAGGCGCACGGCGTACCGTGCACCTGGTGAAGACCATTTACCGCAAAACCAATTACAGATCAGCCGCCTTTTTATCGGCAATTTTCTTCCAGTTCACATCCGCCGTTTTGATGCGACCCGGAATATCCTGCGCCCACAGACCGCGAATCTTGCTATCCAGATTCATATACAACTTGCCATCAACGATGTCATACACATCCGGATCAGCGACAAATTTTTTGCCGACCGAGGCACCGTAAGAACACCAGCCACCGTACTGCGGCAAGTATTTGGATGGATTGGCTTCAAACAGCTTTTTGTTGCCATCGCTGGCAAACAGATACGACACGCCATTCACCACCGCCACATGGTGGCCGTTGCCGTGCTGCGGTTTTTCCTGGGTGAAGTAAGAAGTCAGATCGTAACCGCCTGCGCCCACCACGTTGTCACGCGGGGTATCGGCCAAGCTGCTGCCTGCGGCCAACATGCTGCCCACCAGAGCCAGACCGAGCGACGTTTTTTTGATGAAGTTCATGATATTTCCTTTTAATTGAGAAAGTTTACAGTTGATTGAGATGGGTAAGTTTTTTGATCCTGGCCGCACTTCAGGCAGTTTTCACCAGCGGGAAATCGATTTCTGTGTTGGCGACAAAATTAAAATAATTGGTGAAAATATTCAGCGAGACATGGGCGATAATTTCGACGATTTCGGCTTCGTTGTAACCCGCTTCACGCACCGCAGCCAGATGCGCATCGCTGACGCGGCCACGGCTATCGATAATGGCGTTGGCAAATGTCAGGGCCGCTTGCACCTTGCTGTCACTGGCCTGACCATGCAAATTGAGCGCCGCTTCGGTGGCCGAAACCCCTGCGCCCTTGCCCAGCAGCGTGTGAGCGGAAGCGCAGTAATCGCATTGATTGGTGCCAGCAGTAACGAGCGCAATTTGTTCCCGCAAGGAAGCGCGTAACACGCCACCGGCCAGCGCTTCGGTTTGCGCCAGATACGAGGCTAATACTGCGGGCGAATGGGCAAAGGTTTTAAACAGATTCGGGACGATGCCCAGTTTCTTTTCCACCGCAGCCAACAACGGTTGGGCGTTGGCAGGGGCGTCGGAAGGATTGAGGGCGGCGATACGTGTCATGATGTTGGCTCCGGTTTGGGTGGTTAGTCTGGTGCGTTAGTGCACAGTGACACTATGCGCTGTAAGACCATACGATTGGATGCTGATCGTCCACGATGATTGTCCAATCGTCTCAAACGCCTTCAATCCGGATTCAACGCTGCTTTCAATCCGGCCTGTCTGAGCAGTGCAAAGCGCGGCAAGCCATGCTGGTTCGCAGCAATTACTTCCACAAAACGCAATTTCCACAGAGAAATCCAATCCGATTTACAAGAAAGTATTGACGACGCTATGACCATGCGGTCTAATTATCAAACTTTGGCACGCCACGAACCTGGGTGCCTTTTCCTTTTCGTGAGAACGCTTCGCTTCGGGAGAGAGATATGGGTACCGCCACAGCAGACCACCTGACCAGCACAACTTTCCCGCACTATCCCCCGCCTTCCAGTTGCAACCCCTGGCCCGATCCGGGCATCACACTCCCCCCAAACCAGCAGCACCAAACCAGCACCGCCTTGCCTGCAGGTTTGCGGCAGGCGCTGGAAGCTTTGTCCGGGCTGGATCTGGCTGACGTGCGGGTCTACCCCGATTCGTCCTTGCCTGCGCAAGTTGGCGCGCAAGCGTTTGCCTTTGGTCATGAAATTTATCTGGCACCCGGTGCCGGGCAGGCGCTGGCGCATGAAGCCTGGCATGTGGTGCAGCAAAAGCAGGGCCGGGTCAGCGCCAATGGCGTGATACGCGGTCTGGCGCTCAATGATGATGCGGCGCTGGAACAGGAAGCGGATTTGATGGCGGCGATGGCAAACCGGATGGCAGAGGGAAGCGCCGCCGCAATGGCAGAAGGCAGATCCGCTTGCTTGCCCAGGTATCGTGCGGCAGACCTGTGCGGTTTTCGCTGCCCCACATCGCACAATGGCACAAATACCCTGCGCCCGGTATTGCAACGCAAAATCACGGTGGGCAATACTGCCAATCTGGAAGCACAGCCGGTAAGAGAAAAACTCGAAACGATGGGGGTCACGTCCAATAACACGCCAATGCTCAATGATGCCGTAGCTGCCCTGGTTGGTGCAAACGATGCCAATACGGTCTATGCTGACTGGGATGCTGTCAAACTTCAAGTCAGGCGCATTTCCTTCGGGCTAAGACATGTGTCTGCCATGAGAAAAATGATTGCACTTGATGTGCAAAAAATCCAAGCCTTTGATGACTACATCAAACAAGTGAGCAAAAATAAAATGACATGCGCAGGCTTCCTCAAAACAGTGAAGCAAGGCGGCAACAAGGCAAACGCCTTTCTAAAAAAATATAAGGTTCCCGATTTCTTCTATTGGGTAGCCCACAGCGGACCACAAAAAGTAGAAGCCGGGTACGCCAAAGGGCCAATTTATCTCTGGTACACCACAGGCTCACCCGCTGTAGCCATGAACTGTTGGGAAAATGTCTTGTATGCCGGTGCCTGGACTGAGGATGCCCAAACCAGGGCACCGCTATACGATTACCACTATGGGCTATGGGCCTTGATGGCAAATAATCTGCCGGTATTGGGTGGCATTGGTGGGCAAGGCGTGGAAGCCGTGCCCTATTTTGTTTACCACATCGCAAATGCACCAACCTTGCTTGCCGAACTTGATGATGACAACGCAATCACCGTGCCGAAAGGCATTTTACCCGGCATGATTGTGATTTTCTCCAACGGGCAACATGTAGCATTGGCAACCGGTGCCATGCGCGAAAACAAAAGTAAGGATGCCATAGCAAAATACGGCCAATATGGCAATGAAATTCTGGAACTGGATGGCGACGAACTCGGGATGAAGGCAACCACTATCGAAGATGATATTGCAAAAGGTTACCGTGCCGGACTTTGCCTGGGCTGGATGCCTGATGTAAGCGAAGAGAAAGCGATTACCCTGACATCCAAACAAACCGGGAAGCTTTTACATACCACCACCGTGCCAGTAAGCGATTTCTATCTGAGCAGGCCCCAGCAAAACGCCGATGCCAATGCCAATGCTAATGCCAACGCTAATCCTGATGCCAACGCTAATCCTGATGCCAACGCCAATAATTAAGCGCTAGCCAACCATCAAGCACCCCACCCGATTCGCATAAATCTGAACCCGCAGGGAGAGCACCATGTCACTGACTCATCTTCTGGAACGCTTCGATGCCATTGGCGTTTTTCAACAGCGCATGCTGATCAACATCGATCAAACTTTTACCGGATCAGCCGAAGTGGCAAGCATCATGGCGGCGAGTCTGGGGCAAGACCAGATTGCGCTCACCGTCAACACCTGGGAGCGCTCCCCGGCCAATGATTTTTTGCACCTGAACGGCACAGCCAATATTCTGAATATCGAAAACGCGGTGCTGGATTTTCTGGCGACCGAACGCGCGGGGGAATTATTGATTACCGTCGGCATCACCATCCCTTCGGGCTGGCGCTTTACCCAAAGCTTTCCCGATCTGCCCGGCTATTTCAGTATGAGCGGGCCGGATGCGGAACGCTGCAAGCCTTCATTTCTGGATGAACTCAGCCTCGGTGCCTGCCACCTTATTTTCACCAACCTGGCACACCACAACGATAGCTTCAATGCCGACCTGTTACCCGGCCTGAACTTTGCGGGCGAATTATTATTCATGGGGGCCTTGTTTGGCCTGGACACCCTGACCGGCACCACTGGCCCGGTGTTTTTGAGTGGCCCGCTACATGAATACCGCAGCACACCCGATCCGCTGGCCTTTATTGGCGTGCGCCTGCAATCAAACCTGACGCTGGGCCATGGTGACTGGCCGATTCCACTGAAAAACCCCTCGCTGCTGATCAAAAGCGCTCTGGACGATATCCAAGTTGACCACAGCGTCGGCCTGATGCGCGATCCCGGCATTTACTTCTCGGCAGGTATCGAGATTGCTGGCCGCCCGGCAGAAATTGTGGCGAAATATAGCGCCGCTGGCGATGATGGCCTGGTGTTGTCGTTTTATGGTCAGATGCAAGACTTTTCACTGGCCGGATTTTCCAGCCTGAGCAATACCCTGGGTGGGTCGGTAGAAGGCGATTTGCCTGCCGATATGCAAGCCCCGGATGGCCTGGTACTGAGTGAATTTGGCATGAGCGTCAATTTCAGCCAACCCGCCATCGAATCGGTGATGGTCGGTCTGGCTTGCCAAACCCATTGGACGATTATTCCGGGCAAACTGGTGATTGAAGAAATCGACTTCACTATCCGGCTTGCCAACCCTTTCAGCAGCAAAAACCGCCGCCTTGGCCTGGGCCTTTCCGGCACGCTGGCGATTGGCGAGAGCAAACTGCTGGTGTATGGCGACTACCCCGGCTATACCCTGCGCGCAGGCTTGGCCGCCGATCAAACCATTGCCCTGGGCAGCATGCTGGCGCACTATTTCCCGAGCGCCCCGGCCCTGCCCGCCATGAGCATTAACCGCTTGCTGCTGACAGCCGCACCCAGGGCCAAAACTTTTTCCATGGCCTGTGGCATTGGCGATCTGCTGTCAATTCCGGTGGGCAAAACCGCGTTTGAAATACGCGCCATCGATTTCGCCGTCAACTACCAGCCCAGCAGCGGTGCCACCGGGGCATTTTGCGCCGAAATGGCGATTGCCGAGTCCACCGCCATCATCAGCGGTGAAATGAGCAACACCCTGACCTTGTCCGGTTCACTCCAGCATTTTGATCTGAAAAAGTTCTGGAACCTGGTCAGTGGTGGCGAGAATTTGCCGGAAGCGATTCCGGATCTGGTGTTGGATGTGATCACGCTCTCGGTCTCGCCCGACACTGGCGCATTTTCGGTACTGGGTAGCGCCAGCATCGGCTGGGACTATCTGTCGGCAGGCCAGCCACTTGGCACCAAAATCGGCTTTTCCTTCAGCAAGGCCGCCAGCAAGGGCGACGCCAGCACCAACGCAGGCGCTGGCGCTTTCGCGGCCCGTATCAGCCTGGAAGGCACTGGCCCGGTCAGCGTGGCACCGGGTTTTGATCTGGGCCGCTTTAATCTGGCGTTTGAATACCAGAGCACAAGCGGCTGGAAGCTGTCCGGTGCCATCGACAGCACCCTGTTTGACACCCCGCTACAACTGTTTGCCAGCGTTGAAAGCACTGCCGCCAGCAGCAAACTGCTGCTGCAAAGCATTGTAACGCCAGAAAAAACGCTGATCAATCTGCCCGGCATTGGCAGCTACCGCTTCAAACAATTTGATCTGGCGTTGGCGCGTACCATCGGCACCGACGGCAAAAAACAAACCCTGTACGATTTGCGCGTCGGCTCCACCCTCAAGGTGGACAAGGTATTTACCATTGGCGGCTATCTGGGCCTGAAGAAAACGGCCGATGGCGCGGTCAGCCTGGCCTTTCAGCCGACACCCGGCACAACCAGCTTTGCCATCAACTTCCCCACCGGTGAAGGCATGGGTATCAAGGCGGAATTGTTTGAAGCCGGTTTTGTCAAGCAAACTGCCACGGCAGGCTGGTGTTTTTCGGCCACCGTGTATCTGGGCTTTGTCGGCTTCCCCGGCTTTTTGGGCAAGGCCCTGCCCTCGCGCGTGATGGCGCGGCTGGTGGCGGGCAGCAGCGAAGTGTCGATCAGCGCGCTCAATGTCAGCGACCCGGTTGCCATCCCGTTCCCGAAAGCGCATGGCAAGAGCCTGGGCCAGGCCGTAGTGCAACTGACCGCGCTCGGCATCACCATCAGCCCCAATCCGGGTCTGGTGATCGAAGCCGGGCTCGGTTTGCCGGCCGAACTCAATGCCTGGCTGGGCGCGCAAATTTTCCGCGTGTATCAGGCCAAGGATGTGCTGACCATGGCGCGCACCCGCTTCACCATTTCCGGCAGCGGGGTGGCGGTGCAATTTTTGTCTTCGCCGTTTGCCGCCGCCAATGCGGTGGTGATCAATAATGAATCGTGGTTCAATGTCGATTTCGGCCAATATGGGGCGATTGCCCTGAAAATGCCGACGCTGGTGTACGACGGCGTATCGCAATATTTTGAAGCCGGTGGTGGCTTCAAAATTACCCGCACCCTGGCATTGCCGCTGGCCCCGCTCAAACTGTTTCTGGAAGCCTGTGGCGGCAAAGAAATGGCCAACATCTTCCCGGCCAAAATCCCGCTCGAAGGCATTGCCCTGGTCGATGCCAATGGCGACCTGAAGATCGACGAATTTGTCAACTTCGTCAAAAAAGCCGGGGATGTGCCCAAGGAAGTGACCAGCACGCTCAAGAAAACCGGCAAGGTACTCAACCGCTTCCCCACCGGCTTCAAGCAATACCTGAATTTGCAGGTGCCGGATCAGCTCGAATTCAAATTCGGTTTTTCACCCGCTGGCCGCATCAGCATCGGCTTGCAAGCGCCGAACAAACCGGTGCGCGTGATGTTCCCGGCGCTGGTGCAAAGCTATGTGCCGATGCCCGGTTTGTGCGGGATTGAACTGCGCAAGTTTTCGGTTGGCACCCTCATGGCCGGTTCCCTGCTGTATGGCGAAATCGATGCCACCATCGACCAGTTTGATTTGCCCTCGCTGATCGTGTCACTGGCCCTGCCGAATGACCCCGGCTTCCCGCTGCCCACGTCCGACCAATTGCAGCGCCGCATTACGCTGGACGATGTGTTTTGTGTGATTCCGGTACAAGCCGGTGCGCCAGTACCGGTCCCGCTGTTTTACGATGAAATCGGCTTCGATTATCTGGGCGTGGAAGGGCTGGGGCTGGGTGTGCATATCGGTTTTCCCAAACCGGGGCTGGATGGTGCGGCGGCGATGGCGGTGTACCAGGCGTTTGACGATTTCACCAGCAACAGCAAAGCCTTGCTCGACCCGAAAAAACCACCGGGCGGGGTCGATTTGAAATTCATCTTCCATGATGAATTTTTGCAAGCGCCGGAATACCTGGGCGGCAAAGTACTGGGCACCAAGGGCAAAACCATTTCGGTCAGCCTGTGGCAATACCTGGCCGCACTGATGAACTTTGGCAAGACCTTTTCCATCACCCACCTGATCAGTTCAGTGCCGATTGAAAACCGCGTCGGCAGCGCGCAATACCGCTTCGCCTTCATGCAGTTTGACGCCGACTGGCTCTTGACCACGCCGTCTGAATTCAATAACGGCGCGTTTGAAAAACTCAAGCTCAGCAAGAGCGACCGGGCCGATTTTATGGCGGTGCTGCCTGC
>JBDLSU010000528.1:0-11792 GCA_039799405.1 Pseudomonadota bacterium
AACACTGGCGCGGCGCTTCGGCCGAACAGAAAAAGCAATTGTCGAATGAATTTCGCGATTTGCTGATCTACAGCTATTCCGGCGCGCTGTCGCAAGTCAAAAATCAAAAACTGGTGTTCAAACCTTTGCGTGCCGATGCCACGGACACCGAAGTGGAAGTGCGCTCCGAAGTCATCCAGTCCCGTGGCGAACCGATTCAACTCAATTACCGGGTCGAAAAATCGGGCACCAGTTGGAAAATTTATGACATCAACATCCTTGGTGCCTGGCTGGTGGAAACCTATAAAGGCAACTTCAATGCCGAAATTTCCAAAGGCGGCATGGATGGCCTGATCAAGAGCTTGTCAGAAAAAAACAAAAAGCTGGCTGAAAAATCGGCTGCTGCTGGCAAATCCTAATTTCCCTTTTTCACGAGATCATCATGTTTACAGCTCCCGCCACGGTCACCACAGCCAATGCCCACACGGTGTTGGCTGAAGGTTTGCAGGCCATTGCTGGCGGGCAGTTGGAATTTGATTTCGCCGCCACCCGACAAGCTGATTCGGCGGCGGTCGCCATGTTGTTGTCCTGGCAGCGCGCCGCACAAAACAGTGGCGTGCAATTGCAATTGCGTAATTTGCCCGACAGTCTGCAAAGCCTGGCGCGGCTGTATGATGTGGCCGCTTTGTTGCTGCCCGAAGCAGCGCCAGCGACACAAGCTTCAGCACCATCAACCCCGGCAACCCCATCAGCGGCAAGCGCTGCGCCTGCTGCTCACCATCAACCCCATCATTGATCCTGTCCCTTGCTGCCCGGCGCAGTTTGCTGCAATCCAACCTTCGTAGTAAAAATCCCCTATAATCACGGGTTTTCAAAGACTTACCATGGCTGCCATCGAAATTAATCAGGTATTCAAGCGCTACCAAAGCCTGACGGCTCTGGACGGTGTTTCGCTACGTATCGAAGAAGGTGAATTCTTCGGTCTGCTCGGCCCCAATGGCGCGGGCAAAACCACCCTTATTTCCATCATCGCGGGCCTGATCCGGGCCGAACGTGGCGGTGTCAAGGTGCATGGGCACGATGTGGTGCAAGACTTTCGCGCCGCCCGTCGCCAGCTTGGGGTGGTGCCGCAGGAACTGGTGTTTGATCCGTTTTTCACCGTGCGCGAAACCCTGCGCCTGCAGTCCGGCTATTTCGGCTTGAAAAACAATGACGCCTGGATCGATGAAGTCATGGACAATCTTGATCTGACCAATAAAGCCGAGGTGAATATGCGCGCGCTTTCGGGCGGCATGAAGCGCCGCGTGCTGGTAGCGCAGGCGCTGGTACACAAGCCACCGGTGATTATTCTGGATGAGCCCACTGCCGGGGTCGATGTCGAATTGCGCCAGACCCTGTGGAAATTCATTTCGCGCCTCAACCGTGACGGCCACACCATCGTGCTCACCACCCATTATCTGGAAGAAGCGCAAGCGCTGTGTCAGCGCTGCGCCATGTTGAAACTGGGTAAAGTGGTGGCGCAAGACAAGATGTCGGCGCTGTTACAGCGCATTTCTGGCGCGCAACTGGTGCTGAAATTGAATCCGGGCAATGCATCCCAGGCTTTGCCACCAGGCCTGCAACACTTGCTGACCCACCCCTCAAGCGACGCGCGCAGCTATACCTTGCGTATCAACGATTACGCCGAAGTCGAACCGGTTCTGGCCGCGATCCGCCAGCACGGCAGTCAGATCGAAGAAATGCAACTCAATCAAGCCGATCTGGAGGATGTGTTTTTGCAGATTATGGATGCCAAACCGGCAGAGCCGCCAATAACACAGGCAGTAGAACAGCCAGCAGCGCAGCCAGCAGGGCAGCAGGAAGGGAAGGTGGCCGCATGAATAACCTGATTTCCATCGGCTTTCGCACCCTGTTCTACAAAGAAGTATTGCGCTTCTGGAAGGTGGCAACCCAGACCATGGGCGCGCCGGTATTGACGGCCCTGCTATACCTGCTGATCTTTGGCCATGTACTGTCCGACCGGGTGCAAGTCTATCCCGGTGTGCATTATGTGACCTTTCTGGTGCCGGGGCTGGTTATGATGAGTTTGCTGCAAAACGCCTTTGCCAATGCCAGTTCGTCGTTGATTCAGTCCAAAATTGGCGGCAATCTGGTATTCGTACTGCTCACGCCGCTGTCGCATGCCGAAGTATTTGCCGCCTATGTGCTGGCCGCCATGGTGCGCGGCCTGGCAGTGGGGGCGGGCGTATTGCTGGCCACCTGCTGGATGGCGAAAATCACGCTGGCCGCACCGCTCTGGATTGCGGTATATGCCCTGATGGGCGCAGCCATTCTGGGCACCATGGGCCTGATCGCGGGCATCATGGCGGAAAAATTTGACCACCTGGCCGCTTTCCAGAACTTTTTGATTGTGCCCGCCACCTTTTTGTCCGGCGTGTTTTATTCGATTCATTCGCTGCCGCCGGTATGGCAAACGGTTTCGCATTTCAACCCGTTTTTTTATATGATTGATGGCTTTCGCTATGGCTTCGTCGGCCAGTCCGACGTAGACCCGTTGCGCAGCCTGCTGGTAGCGGCGCTGTTTCTGGTGGTGCTGGCGGTGATTGCGCTGCGCATGCTGTCCAGTGGCTATAAGTTGCGTCATTAGTTGCGTCATTCATTGCATCATTAATTCAGGCTATCCCAATTTTGAAGTTTATTTTTTCTTGATCAAGGAAATCATCGTGGCAACCACTCCGCAACTGATTCATGGCTATATCGCCGCCGGTTTGAACTGTACCCATCTGCAAGTCGATGGTGATGGTCATCATTTTGAAGCCGTCATCGTCTCTGAAGCGTTTCAGGGCAAGCGTTCGATCCAGCGCCATCAAATGGTGTATGCGGTGCTGGGTGATCGCATGAAGGAAGAAATCCACGCCCTGTCGATGAAAACCCTGACTCCGGAAGAATATCAACATGGATAAGCTCCTGATAACTGGCGGCCACCAATTGTCCGGCGAAGTGCGCATTTCCGGTGCCAAAAACGCGGCGCTGCCGATTTTATGTGCGGGTCTGCTCAGTGCCGACAGCATTGAATTGTCCAACGTACCGGCGCTGAAAGACGTGGCGACCATGCTCAACCTGTTGCGCAAAACCGGTTTGCGGGTCGAGCAAAATGGCGACAAGGTGCAACTTAATGGCAGCAATATCACCCATCTGGAAGCGCCTTACGATCTGGTGAAAACCATGCGCGCCTCGATTTTGGTGCTCGGCCCCTTGCTGGCGCGTTTTGGCGAAGCCAAGGTGTCCTTGCCCGGCGGCTGTGCGATTGGTTCGCGCCCGGTGGATCAGCATATCAAGGGCTTGCAGGCAATGGGAGCGGAGATTCATATCGAAGCCGGTTACATCCACGCCCGGGCCAGCAAACTCAAGGGCACCCGCGTGGTGACCGATATGGTGACCGTGACCGGCACCGAAAACCTGTTGATGGCCGCCACCCTGGCCGAAGGTGAAACCATTCTGGAAAACGCCGCGCGCGAGCCGGAAGTGACCGACCTGGCACATTTGCTGGTCGCCATGGGCGCACGCATCGAAGGCATCGGCAGTGATCGCCTGATCATTCAGGGTGTGCCCAAACTGCATGGCGCACAGCACCGCGTCATTTCCGACCGCATTGAAACCGGCACCTTTTTGTGTGCGGTCGCCGCTACCGGGGGCGATTTGCTGTTGAACGATGTGCGCCCGGATATTCTCGATGCCGCGCTCGACAAATTGCGTGAAATGGGGCTGCAACTCTCCAGCGGCCCCAACTGGATCCGCGCCAAAATGCAGGGTCGCCCCAAGGCAGTCAGTTTCCGCACCACCGAATACCCGGGTTTTCCGACCGATATGCAAGCCCAGTTCATGGCGGTCAATTGCCTGGCGCAAGGCACCAGCCATATTGCCGAAACCATTTTTGAAAACCGCTTCATGCATGTGCAGGAGCTCAATCGCCTGGGCGCGCTGATCGAAACCGAAGGTAAAATCGCCTTCGTTACCGGGGTCGAAAAACTGGCCGGTGCGCCGGTGATGGCGACTGATTTGCGTGCTTCGGCGTCGCTGGTGATTGCCGCTTTGGCGGCCGAAGGGGAAACCCTGATCGACCGCATCTACCATCTGGATCGCGGTTACGACAGCATGGAAGTCAAACTCTCGGCCGTTGGGGCCAATATTGTGCGGGTGAAACAATGAGCGCGATGAATCAGGACGGCGGCTTGGTCGAAGGGGGGCTGGTTCTGGCCTTGTCCAAGGGCCGGATTTTTGACGATACCCTGCCGCTGTTGCGTGCAGCAGGCATCGAAGTGCTGGAAAATCCGGAAACCTCGCGCAAGCTGATTTTGTCCACCAACGACCCGATGCTGCGCGTCATCATCGTGCGCGCTACCGACGTGCCCACCTATGTGCAATATGGCGCGGCTGATTTTGGCGTGGCCGGTAAAGACGTGCTGCTGGAACACGGTGGCGAAGGCTTGTACCAGCCGATCGATTTGAATATCGCCCGCTGCCGCATGTCGGTGGCGGTGCCCAATGGCTTTGACTATGCCAGCGCAGTGCAACAGGGACGGCGCTTGCGGGTCGCGACCAAGTTTGTGCAAATCGCACGCGAGCATTTTGGCAAAAAGGGCGTACACGTCGATTTGATCAAGCTGTATGGCTCGATGGAGTTGGCACCGCTGGTCGGACTGTCGGATGCGATTGTCGATCTGGTCAGCAGCGGCAATACCCTGCGCGCCAATAATTTGCAGGAAGTGGAAGAGATCATGGATATTTCTTCGCGCCTGGTCGTCAATCAGGCCGCACTCAAAATGAAGGGCGCGCGCCTGAAGCCGATTCTGGATGCGTTTGAACGGGCCAGTCTGGAACAAAACAAGGAGTCATGATGCGCAGCGCTACCTCAAGCCCCCCCCATAACTCAGGCACACCGCTCATGCCCAAAATTCGGCGCATGGACAGTCGCGACCCGGCCTTCAGCAAGGAACTGCGCACCCTGCTGGCGTTTGAAGCCGAATCCGACGCCGCCGTTGAGCAAGCAGTCAGCGCTATTTTGGCCGACGTGAAACAGCGTGGTGATGCTGCCGTGCTGGAATACACCCGCCGCTTTGATCGCTTGAAAGTCGAACAAATGGACGCCCTGTGCATTCCCGCCAGCGAATTACACGCCGCGCTGGCCGCCTTGCCCGCCGCGCAAAGCCAGGCCCTGCGTGCCGCAGCAGCACGGGTGCAAAGCTACCATGAACGCCAGTATCAGGCTTGTGGCTCAGATGGCTTCATCTACACCGAACCTGATGGCACCCGGCTCGGGCAAAAAGTGACCCCACTGGATAAAGTCGGCATCTATGTGCCGGGCGGTAAAGCCGCCTATCCCTCATCGGTTCTGATGAATGCGCTTCCGGCCAAGGTGGCGGGCGTGGCCGACATTACCATGGTGGTGCCGACCCCGGATGGGGTAAAAAATGAACTGGTACTGGCCGCCGCCGCATTGGCGGGGGTGAGCCGGGTTTGGACCATTGGCGGCGCGCAAGCGGTGGGCGCACTGGCGTATGGCACCGCCAGCATTGCGGCAGTGGATAAAATTGTCGGCCCCGGCAATTCCTATGTGGCCGCCGCCAAGCGCCGGGTGTTCGGGTTGGTTGGGATCGACATGATCGCCGGGCCATCCGAAATTCTGGTGCTGTGCGATGGCTCGACGCCGCCGGACTGGGTGGCGATGGATTTGTTCTCCCAGGCCGAGCATGACGAACTGGCGCAAGCGATTTTGCTGTGTCCGGATGCCGCCTACATCGATCAGGTTGAAGCCGCCATCGCGCGCCTGTTGCCGCAAATGCCGCGCCAGCAAGTGATTGCCACTTCGCTGCAAAATCGCGCTGCCCTGATTCTGGTGCGCGACATGCAGGAAGCCTGCGCCATCGCCAATGAAATCGCGCCGGAACATCTGGAAATTTCCAGTCGTGATCCGCAGCAATGGGCCGATCAAATTCGCCACGCCGGGGCCATGTTTTTGGGCCAGTATTCATCCGAGAGTCTGGGCGACTATTGCGCCGGGCCAAACCATGTGTTGCCGACCTCGCGCACCGCACGCTTTTCCTCGCCACTGGGTGTGTACGATTTTCAAAAGCGCAGCAGCATTATCGAAGTCAGCCAGGCTGGCGCGCAAACCCTGGGCAAAATTGCTGCCGAACTGGCCTATGGCGAAGGCTTGCAGGCGCATGCACGTAGCGCCGAGATGAGACTCACATGAGTTTGCAGCCAGCGCTTGCCGATTGGCGTAATCAAATATTTTGTGAAGACGCGCTGGCCGGGCTGGCGCGCATTCCCGATGCTTCGGTGGATTTGATTTTGACCGACCCGCCCTATAACCTGGGCAAAGATTACGGCAACCGCTCCGATCAGCAATCCGTCGTGGATTATTTGCGCTGGACCGAACAATGGGTCGATGCCGCACTGCCCAAGCTGAAAGACACTGGCAGCTTGTATATTTTTTTAACCTGGCGCTTTGCCCCGGAAATTTTCGTGATGTTGAAGCAGCGCATGACGATGATTAATGAAATTATCTGGGACCGCCGGGTGCCGTCGATGGGCGGCAGCGTGCGCAGCTTTACTTCGGTGCATGACACCATTGGCTTGTTCGTCAAACGTAAAGATTATTATTTCGATCTGGATGCGGTGCGTATTGCGTATGACGCCGAAACCAAGAAAAAGCGTTCGCGCTCGATCTTTGTCGGTGCCAAATGGCTGGAACTGGGTTACAACCCGAAAGATTTATGGAGTGTCTCGCGCTTGCATCGCGAGCATCCGGAGCGTGCGGAACACCCGACACAAAAACCGCTTGAAATCATTGAGCGCATGATCAAAGCTTCCTGCCCACCCGGCGGCGTGGTTTTGGATTGTTTTATGGGCAGTGGTACCACCGCCGTTGCAGCGCAGCGCCTGGGGCGCGAATTTGTCGGCTTTGAATTGAACCCCGACTATTGCGCGGTGGCGCAGCAGCGCCTGCGGCAATGCGCAACCCCGCAGGGGCACCTATAATTTTTTGCCACGGAGCTTTGAGATGACAATTGATGCTGTAGATGCTGTAATCAAACGCAACATCCGCCCCGACGTATTGGCCGGGGCCAGTTACGCCGTACCCGATGCCAGCGGCATGCTGAAGCTGGAAGCAATGGAAAACCCGTATCGCCTGCCTGCCGAGCTGCAAGCCGCGCTGGGCGCGCATCTGGCGGCACAGGCACTTAACCGCTATCCGGTGCCGTCCTATACCCATCTGAAACGCCAGCTTTGCCGCAACTTTGGCGTACCAGCGGGCTATGACGTGGTGCTGGGCAATGGTTCGGATGAGTTGATCAGCATGCTCAGCATCGCCTGTGCCAATCCCGGCGCGGCATCCCCCGCTAAAGTGCTGGCACCGCTGCCCACCTTTGTCATGTACGCCATTTCCGCACGCCATGTCGGCCTGGAATTTATCGGTGTCGATCTGAACCCGGACCTGACGCTGAACCTGCCCGCCATGCTGGCCGCGATAGAGCAACACCAACCCGCGCTGGTGTATCTGCCTTATCCGAATAACCCGACCGGCAATTTGTTTGAAAACGATGCAATTGAACAAATCTTGCATGCCGCCAAGGGTCTGGTGGTGCTGGATGAAGCCTACCAGCCCTTCAATGACGCCAGCTTCATGCCGCGCCTGCCGGAATTTGCCAACCTGATCGTCATGCGCACGGTCTCCAAACTTGGTCTGGCCGGTATTCGCCTCGGCTATATGTCAGCCCACCCGGCGCTGTTGGCGCAGGTGGAAAAAGTGCGGCCCCCCTACAATATCAATGTGCTGACCCAGGCTGCAGCAGAATTTTTGCTGGATCACCCCCAAGTGTTTCTCGATCAAGCACAAGCCTTGCGCCAGGCCCGCAGCGATTTGACCGCAGCCTTGCAGCAACTGGGGGTGCAAGTGTTTCCTTCGGCCGCCAATTTTGTCCTGATCCGGCTGGAAAATGCCGACCAGGTGTTTGCAAAATTGTTGGAACGCAAGATTTTGGTGAAAAATGTCAGCAAGATGCATGCATTGTTGCATAACTGCCTGCGTATCACCGTGAGTACGCCGGATGAAAATCAGCAATTCTTGCAAGCGTTGTCGCACCTTTTGGCGTAAATTTCGCGTAGACTGGCAAGTTCTTGTGCCGTGTTTTTTTAATGCTTACCTGAGCTCATTATGTCCACCCCCAATTCCGACGCTACTCCGGTAGCGCGCACTGCCGTAATCAGCCGCAACACCAATGAAACCCAAATCCGGGTCGCCGTCAATCTGGATGGCACTGGCATACAAAAGCTCGCCTCCGGTGTGCCGTTTTTGGATCATATGCTGGATCAAATTGCCCGCCATGGCCTGATTGATATCGAAGTCGAAGCGCATGGCGATTTGCATATCGACGCCCACCATACGGTGGAAGATATCGGTATCACGCTCGGGCAAGCGGTAGCCCAGGCGATTGGCGATAAAAAAGGCATCCGCCGCTATGGCCATGCCTATGTGCCGCTGGATGAAGCGCTGTCACGCGTGGTGCTGGACTTTTCCGGCCGCCCCGGTCTGGAATTTCATGTGCCCTTCACCCGCGCCATGATCGGTCAGTTTGATGTTGACTTGGTACACGAATTTTTCCAGGGCTTTGTCAATCACGCGCTGGTCAGCCTGCATATCGACAATTTGCGCGGCCAGAATGCACATCATCAGTGCGAAACCGTGTTCAAAGCCTTTGGCCGCGCCTTGCGCATGGCCAGCGAGTTTGATGAACGTGCATTGGGTAGTATTCCTTCCACCAAAGGTTGTTTATAAGGATTGGTTGGCAACCATGAATAAAATCGTAGTGGTGGATTATGGCGTCGGCAATTTGCGCTCGGTTGCGCAAGCCTTGCGCGCAGTGGCACCGGAAGCCGATGTCTTGATTTCGGATCAGGTGGCCGATTTGCAAGCGGCCGACCGGCTGGTGCTGCCAGGGCAGGGCGCAATGCGTGACTGCATGCAGAGTCTGGCCAGTTCCGGCCTGCAGCAAGCGGTGCTGGAAGCCGTGCGCAGCAAACCGCTGATGGGCGTGTGCGTCGGTGAACAAATGCTGTTTGACTGGAGCGAAGAAGGCGAAACGCCGGGATTAGGCTTGTTACCGGGTAAAATTGTGAAGTTTCGGCTGGAAAATCAGTTGCAAGAAGATGGTTCACGCTTTAAAGTACCACAAATGGGCTGGAACCGGGTGCGGCAAATCGGTTCACATCCCTTGTGGCAAGGCATTGCTGACCAAAGTTATTTCTATTTTGTACATAGTTATTATGCGGTGCCGGAAAATTTATCCGATACCGTGGGCAGTACCGATTACGGCAGTGAGTTTTGTTGTGCCGTGGCGCGTGATAATATCTTTGCCACGCAGTTTCACCCGGAAAAAAGTGCGGCTGCGGGTTTGCAATTGTATAAAAATTTTGTTGCCTGGAAACCTTGAATCCGGGCTGTGCCGCTGGCACTGCTCCAACCATGGTTTTACAGGCGTCCATTTTGAAAATTTCATTTTAATTTTTGATCCACCATGCTGCTCATTCCTGCCATCGACCTGAAAGACGGTCACTGCGTGCGCTTGAAACAAGGCGATATGCAACTTGCTACAGTGTTTTCTGAAGACCCTGCCGAAATGGCTTTGCATTGGCTGGAGCAGGGCGCACGGCGTTTGCATCTGGTTGATTTGAATGGTGCCTTTGCGGGCAAGCCGAAGAATGAATCGGCCATCATTTCAATTTTGCAGGCGGTGCAGGATTTTGCCGATGACAATGACCTCGATGAAATTCCGGTACAACTGGGCGGCGGGATCCGCGATCTGGACACCATTGAGCGCTATCTGGATGCCGGTTTGAGCTATGTCATCATCGGCACCGCAGCGGTCAAAAGCCCGGGCTTTTTGCACGACGCCTGCGGCGCTTTCCCCGGCCATATCATCGTCGGTCTGGACGCCAAGGATGGCAAGGTGGCAACCGATGGCTGGAGCAAATTGTCGGGCCATGAAGTGGTGGATCTGGCCAAAAAATTTGAAGGTTATGGCGTGGAATCGATCATTTACACCGATATCGGCCGCGATGGCATGATGGGTGGCGTGAACATCGAAGCCACGGTGCGGCTGGCGCGTGCCGTCAAGGTGCCGATTATTGCTTCCGGTGGGGTGCATAATCTGGCCGACGTGGAAGCACTGTGCGCGGTGCAGGACGAGGGGATTGAAGCGGTGATTTGTGGCCGTTCGATTTACGAAGGCACGCTCGATCTGGCGCAGGCGCAGTTGCGAGCCGATGAATTGAGTGGCGAACTGGACGAATAAGCGCCTTGCTTCCCACCACTCACAACCAATCACCGCCTCAAAGGCACAACTATGCTGGCAAAACGAATTATCCCCTGTCTTGATGTGACCAGGGGACGGGTAGTGAAGGGCATCAATTTTCTGGAATTGCGCGATGCTGGCGATCCGGTTGAAATTGCCCGGCGCTACGATGAGCAAGGGGCCGATGAAATCACTTTTCTCGACATTACCGCATCAAGCGACGGGCGCGACCTGATTTTGCCCATTATTGAAGCGGTGGCCTCGCAAGTGTTTATTCCGCTCACCGTGGGTGGAGGGGTGCGCGCGGTGGAAGATGTGCGCCGTCTGCTCAATGCCGGAGCCGACAAGGTCAGCATGAATACCTCCGCCATTACCAATCCGCAACTGGTGTTTGATGCCGCGCATAAATATGGCTCGCAATGCATCGTGGTGGCGATTGATGCCAAACAGACTGCGCCCGGCAAATGGGAAGTGTTCACCCATGGCGGACGCAATGCTACCGGGCTGGATGCGGTGGAATGGGCGCAAAAAATCGAAAGCCTGGGGGCGGGTGAAATTCTGTTGACCAGCATGGATCGCGATGGCACCAAGGTCGGCTTTGATCTGGCCTTAACCCGTGCCGTATCGGACGCGGTGCATATTCCGGTGATTGCTTCCGGCGGTGTCGGTGGCTTGCAGGATTTGGCCGATGGCATTCATCTGGGCCGGGCCGATGCGGTACTGGCCGCCAGCATCTTCCATTATGGGCAGCATACCATTCAGGAAGCCAAGCAATTTCTGGCACAACAAGGCATTCCAATGAGGTTGACATGAGCAGAAAATGGCTCAACAAGGTGAAATGGGATGAACACGGCCTGGTGCCGGTAATCGCCCAGGAAGCGGGCAGCAATACCATTCTGATGTTCGCCTGGATGAATCGCGATGCGCTGGCCAAAACCGTGGAACTGGGCGAAGCGGTGTACTGGAGCCGTTCGCGCAAGAAGCTGTGGCACAAGGGTGAAGAATCCGGGCATACCCAAAAGGTGCTGGAAATCCGGCTCGATTGTGACGAAGACGTGGTGTTGCTCAAGATCGAGCAAGTCGGTGGCATTGCCTGCCACACCGGTCGCCATTCCTGCTTTTATCAAAAATTTGAAGGCCCGGTCAAGGGCGGCGACTGGGTAACGGTCGATCCGGTGTTGAAAGACCCCGACAGCATCTATAAATGAATCCGGATATGAACGATATTTTGAATCGCCTGGCGGCGCAACTGGAGAGCCGCAAGATCGCCAACGGCGGCGACCCGGCCAGCTCTTACGTGGCGCGTTTGTACGCCAAGGGTGATGATGCGATCCTGAAAAAAATCGGTGAAGAAGCCACCGAAACCGTGCTGGCGGCCAAAGATTCACGCCACAGTGGCGACAGCAGCCAATTGCTGTATGAATGCGCCGACCTGTGGTTTCATTCGCTGGTCAT
>JBDLSU010000529.1:0-2996 GCA_039799405.1 Pseudomonadota bacterium
TATTTGTGCGATTTTTTCTGAATTTTGTTTGGACGCTTTGTTTGGCAGTGGCGGGCGCTGGCAAATAATGTCATGATGCGCAGCATTCATTCCTGTCCACCATCAATTTCCCTGGAGTCATGATGTTTACCAAAGCAATCGTCCGTTTGCCTGCTGCCAATTTTGCCGATGGCCTGACCACCGTTAGTCTCGGCAAGCCCGATTTCGCCAAAACCCTGCAGCAACACCAGGCCTATTGCGCCGCGCTTGAACAATGCGGCCTGAGCCTGACCCATTTACCGGCCGATGCACGCTACCCCGATTCCACCTTTGTTGAAGACGTTGCCATCCTGACCGCCAAAGGCGCGATCCTGACCCTGCCCGGTGCCGCCAGCCGCGCCGGGGAAGTGGCGCACATGAAAACCGTGTTGCCCGAATTTTATGCGGAAATGGGCGAGATCGTCGCTCCCGGCACAGTCGATGGCGGCGATATCTGCGAAGCCGGTAATCACTTCCTGATCGGCGTTTCGCTACGCACCAATTTCGCGGGCGCACGCCAGTTGGCGGCATGGCTGGAAGCGCATGGCTACACCTGTGACATCATCGACATCCGCCAGGTGCCCGGCATTTTGCATCTGAAAAGCGGTATCGGCTTTGTTGAACAAAAATCCGGCCAGGGCCATATGGTGGTGATTGATGCACTGGCCAACCATCCGGCCTTGCAGCAATTTGATTTGATCCGGGTCAGCCCGGAAGAAGACTACGCCGCCAACTGCGTCAGCGTGAATGATTATGTCTTGCTGCCAGCGGGCTACCCCAAACTGGAAGCGGGCCTGCGCGCGCTCGGCTATGCACCGATTTTGCTGGATATGTCGGAATACCAGAAAATGGATGGTGGTTTGAGTTGTTTGTCGCTGCGGTTTTAAAGCAAGCCTGCTGGAATTTACCTTGAATTTGTAATCAGCTTGCTTTGATTGGGCCTTGAATTTTACGGTGTATTTGCCAGGTGTGAAGTGATTGCGATGCAGTAAGGGGGCTGGCGGGCAACCTGAACCAAACACAAATCAGTATGGCAGCACGCATGCGCCTGGCGGCGTGTTCGCATAGGGTTGGGTGAGTGCGCAAGATCGCGCTTTGCGACACTTCATCCTGCGATTTCTGCATTGTATCGCACCAGCATGGCTTGACCGCTGAATTTACGCCATCATGCCCATCCGTTACCAGTTTCGACCCCGCATCGAACCAACACTGATCCCATTTGCCCAAAGGACCCGTCATGCAACCTACCTCTTCCAACAAAGCGTCCCGTTTTCTTTTGACCCCGATGCTGGCCGCCGCCTTCGTGTTGGCACCCATGTGTTTGCTCTCCAATGCCCAGGCCGGTGGTTTTTTGGATGGCTTGCAAATTCATTTTGAAAATCATACCAAAAGCAGCTTCAAGATCGGTAATTCACACTACCGCATCCAAATTAAAGGCCAGCTCAACTTCACTGATCTTGATGATGACGTAGCCAGCCTGGATGGTTACGCCATGTTTGAAGAAAATCGCGACAAAAAGAAATACCGTATCGAGTTTTCCAACGACGCCAATGGCAAGGTCGAGCGCCACTATTTTGTCGATGGGCGGGAGCAAGCACTCGATAGCGAGGGTAAAAAATGGCTGGCCGCGATGATACCGGTAGCGCTGCGTGAAACCGCCATCGATGCCAAAGGCCGGGTCAACCGTTTGATTGCCAAAGGCGGGGCCGATGCGGTATTGGCAGAAGTGGAATTGACACACAATGATTATTCCCAGCGCCTGTATTTGATTGCGCTATGCAAAAATGCCACCCTCAACCCGGCCCAGCAACAACGCCTGCTGGTCGCCAGCAGCCGTATCGATTCCGACTTTGAAGTGCGCCAGGTGCTGCAAAGCGTGATCAAACATCAAAGCCTCAACCCGCTAGCGCAGGCGCAACTGTTAAACCGGGTGGCGAAAATCGATTCTGATTTTGAACAACGCCAGGTCTTGATCGCCATCACACCCACCTTGCACGATGATGCCGACGTGCTGGCGGCATGGCAAAAAGCGCTGGCCAAAGTCGATTCTGATTTTGAAGTGCGCCAGGTTCTGGGTGCCTTTGCCAAGCGCGACAAATTAAGCGGTGCGCCACTGGAAGCAGCCTTGCAGGCCAGCATGAAAATCAACAGTGATTTTGAACACCGCCAGGTATTGGTGGCGCTGGCCCGGCAAATGCGCCCGGAAAACGCAGCGCAACTGTCCGCTTTTCTAAAATCGGCACAAAAAATCTCGTCCGACTTTGAACGCCGCGTTACCCTGGTGAGCTTGCTGGAGCATGGCAAGCTGGGTAAGGGCGATTATTTGCTTTTCCTGGATGCACTAAAGGGTATGGGCTCGGATTTTGAAGTACGCACCATCTTGCAGGCGCTGGCCAAGCAAATGCCGCTTGACCCTGCCTTGGTCGAGCGTTATCGTCAGGTTGCCAGTACGCTGGGTGATTTTGAACGTGGACAGGCTGAAAAATCGCTGGCGCGGCTCAATTAAAGCGAGGTTGTAATCGGTTGCAATCGGTTGCAATCGGTCGCAATGGTTTGCAAAACTTTTTACACAATTATTTCACGCCAGCTTAACCCCGTTAAGCTGGTTCAAGCGTTTCATCTGGCATGGCCGCAAGCCATTGCACTGTGTTCCCACTCATTCGCTGATTTGGCGTAAAGGAATTATGATGAAACGATTTTTCTCCCGCGCATGCTCCACTCTTGCTTTCCTTGCCGGTTTCGGCTGTGTCAGCGCAGCCCAGGCCGGGCAATTAGCCAGCCTGGCCATCATCGACCAACAAACTGGCGCTCCTCTGAAAATCTGGCGTCACGGCGGACAAAACTATGTCGTCGGCCAACCCGGCCAGCGCTACGCCTTGCAAATCAACAATAAAACCCATGGCCGCGTGTTGGCGGTAGCAGCGGTGGATGGCATCAACGTCATTACCGGTGCCACGGCCACGTCCAGGCAGTCTGGC
>JBDLSU010000530.1:0-2964 GCA_039799405.1 Pseudomonadota bacterium
CGCCCTGTTAAAAGGCTGCCGGGTACTGGATTTGGGCTGTGGCTCCGGGCGCGATGTATATGCACTGGCACAACTGGTGGGAGAACAAGGTTCGGTGGTCGGTGTTGACATGACGCCGGAACAATTGGAAGTGGCCGAACGCCACCAGCATTATCATCAACAAAAATTTGGCTATGCCAGCAGCAATGTTGCATTCAAACTCGGCTATATCGAAAGCCTGGGCGAACTGGGTCTGGCTGACAACAGTTTCGATGTAGTGGTATCGAACTGCGTGGTCAATCTGTCACCGGACAAAGACGCGGTACTCAAGGAAGTGTATCGCTTGTTGAAAAAAGGCGGCGAGTTTTATTTTTCTGATGTGTATTCCAGCCGCCGGGTGCCGGACAAAGTCAAAAACGACCCGCTGATGTATGGTGAATGCCTGGGTGGTGCCTTGTATGGCAATGATTTTATCGACCTGGCCAGACGTCACGGCTTTCTCGATCCACGCCTGGTCGAATCGCACCCGATCAGCATCACCGATCCGGTATTGGCCGAGCGCGCTGACGGCATCGAATTTTATTCAGCCACTTATCGCCTGTTCAAGCTCGACCAACTGGAGAGCAATTGTGAAGATTATGGCCAGGCCGTGATTTACAAAGGCACAATTGAACACCATCCGCGCAGCTTCACACTGGACGACCATCACCTGATCGAAACCGGGCGCGTGTTCCCGGTCTGCGGCAATACCTGGGCCATGTTGCACGACACCCGCATGCGTGAGCATTTCCAGTTTATTGGCGACTTTAGCCGTCATTTTGGCTTGTTTGACTGTTCGAGCCCACAGGCCAAACCAACCAGCAGTGCAGTTGCTGCTTGTTGCTAGTCCAGAAAAGCGCAAAAAAGATCCGGATTTGAACCCGTTTTTTACAACTTGCCTGGAAAATCCAGCGTCTGCTGCTTGACCAGTTCGCCACTGATAAAAAATGCGCGCTCCGCATCGGTTTGCGCGCGCCAGCCAGTTGCAAATGGATCGTGTGGATTTGGCTGCGTCAGAGAAAAACCAGCCAGCCGGAGCCAGATTGGCAACAGATTCTGCTGTTGCAATGGGCCTTTGGCAATCGTCTGCAACTGCGCCAATGGTTGCTGGAACTGGTTTGCATACGCGGCATTCCAGGCCACCAGCGCAGCCGGGCGCAATTCCGGTATCCCGGCCTGGCGGTAGCCGCCATGCCAATAATACTGACGCTGATCATCGTACAAGTTTTCACCATGATCACTGCAAAAAATCAACACGGCCGGATCAGGTGATTGATCCAGCACCTGCAGCATGTTTTCCAATACCTGAGCCGAGTAGGCAATCGTAGCCGCATAGTCGTTGATGGCCTGGCGCACGAGTGGCGGTTTTAGCGCATGAGCCAGCGTCGCCTGAGCCAGCATGACCTTGTGTTGCTTGACAAATTGAGCTGGCACCCGATCCTGATAATGAAAATGACTCCCCATCATTTGCAACACCAGCGCACGCTTTACACCCGGCTTGGCCACTATTCTTTGCAACTGCAATGCCAGATACTGGTCGTATAGCTCGACCGATTGTGGCCGTTGATAATAGTCCCAGCCATTTTCCGCGAACAACACATTAGTCTGATTGGACACGTAGCCAGTAAAAAATCCAACCGATTTCAAATACCCAAGACCAGATGGTGCGCCGCGCACCTGCGCCATCAACCCGTTTGGTGCCACGCCTGTCAACATGCCTGGCAGCGCATACATGGTCAGATTACTGACTGACCACATATTGGGGAGTTCCAGCAAGCGCCCCGCCTTCCAGCGCGCATGCAGTGTCGGCATCAAATCAGGACGATTGACGGGGGAAAGCCAGTCGGCACGCTGGGATTCACCAACCACCATCACCACGGTCAGACCAGCCGGGGCCTGATGCACCTGTAAGCTCTGGCGCACTGGCCGTACGGGGGCGAGAGCCGGATCCTCACTGGCATGCCAATGCCCCTGCTGCCGGGCCTGATCGATCAATCGTATCATGCCCAATGGCCAGGTCGAGTCATTGATCGTCGCCAATTCGGTCAAGCTGGCAGCGTCAAACATTCGCACTTTGCCATCCCTTCGATGTAATCCGGCCTGATCATTGATAACCACGCAAGCTGCACTGGCCAGCAGGGCAAGCAAGCCCGCCGCCATCACCAGTCCTGGGGGCAACTCACGAAATTGCGATCCCGCACGCTTGGCGGCAAGTAGCAGGCACAGCCAGAGCAAGAATGCCAGTGCTATCAACCCTGGGTGATGCCGCATCCATTCCAACGTCTCCGCACCACTGGTTTTCTGGATCGTCAAGACCACGCCAAGATTCGGCGCGCAATCAAACAAGAGTAAAAAAACGAGCCAAAATGCGCAAAAGGGGAAACTAACGACCGCCAGCCACGGCCAGCACCCCAGCCGCAACACCACCACCACCGCCCCTGCATACGCAAGACCCAGCAAGCTGACATAGATGGCACTGGAAAAAGTGAAATTGCAAACCAGAAGCGAAAGACAAAATGGCAGCATTGCTGCTATGCCATGACACAGCAGCGCGCCAAATGTTCGAGTATGCCCTCGGGCGAGCATTTAATGCACCAAATCCAGACGCGACAATCCTTTACGATCCGGTTTGTTGCCAAATTCCTCGTTCATCTGGTTGTCGGTAATCGCAATAGTATGACCCGGATCAGATTTGGTGACCAACACCGATTGTGCCATGACAGCATCCAACGCGGCTGGATCCTGCAACAAAGGATGTTGCTGCAAACGCAATTTGGCCCGCACCGGATCGATATCAAGGGGCGAGTATGATGCCACCACCACATTCCCGATCAACCCGACATGAGGAAACACACGGCGCGCCGTGGTCACCACTTTAGCCGTTTAAGTGGTATTCAATAACACCAAGCCTCCGGGATTTAAATATATACCGGCCAATTGCATGAA
>JBDLSU010000531.1:0-3948 GCA_039799405.1 Pseudomonadota bacterium
AGTGATTGCCCGCATCGACGCCGCCTGGACAACGCAATCCGGCAAAACCACTATATTTGGCACTACGCCCCCGGGTAAAAAGATGATTACATGCCGACACATTACTGATCACGCCATCTACTAGTCCATCAAGATGGTCGCAGGCTACCAATGTTGCATCGTGCAGCAACTGGCGCTTCTCGTTATTCAGGTAGGCACCGGGTCGGGCCAGAGCCTCACTGATACGACCAAACTGCTGAAAAAATCCGGTGAATTCAATCGCGGGATAGATTGCGATAACGCCGTCATAATCATGTGGCCATTTTTGCAGGGCAGTAATCGCTTCACGTCCACCTGTTGACCCCCCATGAAAATAGTTTTTTTGTGGTGTTCTGCCATAGTAGGCATAAATAATTTGCTGGGCCGTGTCACGGGTCTTTTTCAGTGCTGCCCAAGCGAAATTTTCCAGCGCCTCATCGTTGACCGCAAATGACGCATCGCGCCCAAAAATGAACGGAGGCTGTTGTTCATGACCACTATCGCTACCAAACACGGCATAACCCCGGCCTTGGGGAGATAGTTGACTACTGGCACCCGCATGCACAAAGTTAACAAAAACATCCAGCTCACCATTAAAACCACCACCACCAAACATCATCGTTTTGAAATTCCAGTTGTTTGGCAGGTGTACCTGAAACCTGATATCCGGTGCTGCCGGATCGACAGGCCTGATCGCACCATACACTTTGCAGTAGGCATCCAGGGCCTGCGCACCGCTACCACTGGCCGGCAGCATTTGGGCGCTGGTTACATAAGCCCCATTGGTTGGCAAACCAATCAAACCGGGAACAACCGAGAATGAATTTAATTGGTTGCAAGTGACTCCCTGCGGCGCAGCAAACACCGTTGCACTATTGAGAAATAGTCCAATGGCACCACACATTGCGAGGTGAGACAGACGTACGAAGTTACGGATTTTCATGGCAATTCCTTTTATTTTTGATTTTATAAAGGTCATGCTGGTTGGTCATGTTCTGACCCGTGCGCCACCAATTTATTTTAAATATATTTAATTAGTAATAAATTAGTCAATCCAACCAGCCTCAGCGCACTTCAGCCAGCGATTACGTTGCAGACTACAATATTTCGGTACTACAACTTCAATTTACTCGGAAAATTATTGATGTCAAGCACTAAATTTCCAAAAGACAATAAGTTACCATTGAGAAATTACCTGTCGAACTTAAATACTTTTGGCTAATTATTATGAATTCCCGTATGGCTTGAGCAAAAAATGGGCGTAAAAAGCTCAGGAATTCCCCAAATTACTAACCGCCAGTCACTGGTGGAAAAAACGCAATTTCGGCATTGGCTTGCAATTGACAGGCTTGATCACACACAACATGATTTTGTGCCGCCCGCACAGCACGCTGGTCATTCAGCACTTCTTGCCAAACTCCCCCTCTGGCTTGCAAGAAGTGGCGTAGCTCGCCGATATTTCGCACATCTGCCGGTAATTCCAGGCTTTCTGCCCCGGTCCCTAGTGCTTCACGCAAGCTGGCAAAATAACGCAATTCTACTTTCAAAATAAAACCTCGCTAAAGGGAATAAAGCGCACCATGTCACCGGCAACCACAGTTTGCCCCGGTGGATTATCGACCACGCCATCACCCCATACGGTGGACGTGAGCACCGCCGAACCCTGATTGGGAAACAAGTCAAGGCCACCGTCAGCGTTGATTTTGGCGCGCAAAAATTCGTTACGGCGATCCGCTTTGGGCCAATTAAAATCGGCACGCATCTTGTAAGTCCTGGGTGCGACATCTTGCACTCCATGCAAGCGCAAAATAAACGGACGCACGAACAGCAAAAACGTCATCAGGCAGGAAACCGGGTTGCCGGGCAAGCCGATGAAAAAACTGTCTCCGCTGTCCTGCTGGCCTGATGGCGCAACCTGGCCCTGCCCGTTAGCACCTCTGCGCACACGGCCAAAGGCCAGTGGTTTGCCGGGTTTAATGGCAATTTGCCATAGATCGAGCTGCCCTTCGGCTTGCACTGCAGGTTTGATGTGATCTTCTTCCCCCACCGACACGCCGCCGGAGGTAATGATCAAATCATGCCCTTCGGCTGCGGTACGCAGCGCCTGGCGCGTGGCTGCCAGGGTATCGGGCACAATGCCCAGATCGGTGAAGTCACAGCCCAGGTTTTCCAGCAAGGCGCGCAAAATAAAGCGATTGGAATTGTAAATCGCGCCCGGGCGCAGGGCTTCGCCCGGCATCGCCAGCTCATCGCCGGTAGAAAATACCGCTACCTTCAAACGGCGTAGCACCATCAACTGCGCCAGCCCGACCGATGCGGCCAAGCCCAGTTGCGCTGGCCCCAGGCGGGTGCCTGCCGCCAGTATTTCATGGCCTGCGAGGATATCTTCGCCACAACGCCTTACCCATTCGCCGGGCTGCGGCTGGTGCTTGATGCTTACCCAGTCACCATCAGCTTCGCATTGCTCCTGCATCACCACCGCGTCCGCCCCGGGTGGAATCATGGCCCCGGTAAATATCCGCGCGCAGGTGCCAGGTTCCAGCATGGTGCCGACTTGTCCGGCGGCAATGCGCTGGCTGATACGCAGACGCGCCGCGCCGCTGGCACAGTCGGCCGCGCGTACCGCATAGCCATCCATCTGGGTGTTGTCGGCGGGTGGCACATTCAGGCCGGAAATTTCGGCCCGCGCCAAAATGCGGCCATTGGCTTCCAGCGTGGGCAAGTGTTCGGTGCCAGTGATGGGGCGCGCTGCTTCCAGCAAACTGGTCAGCGCCGCAGCTCTGGACAACATGGGCGGAAATGATTTCATGGCGCTTGACATGGTGCTTAATCCAGATGACGTGACAAGTGTTGCTGCAAATACTGTTTGATAGCGCTGCTGCTGGCTTCCATGACGTCAAATCGTTGCGGCTGCGCTTCCAGATCGGCAAAGCCGTCCGGACGGTTGGCATCACGACCCAAGGCTTCGCGTATGGTTTCATTGAATTTGGCTGGCAAGGCGGTTTCCAGCACGATCATCGGCACCCCGTCGGCGATGAATTCCTGTGCCACCTTCAGGCCATCGGCGGTATGCGGATCCACGACAATGCCAAATTCCTGTTCGACCCGGCGAATCGTGGCAAGACGATCCTGATGGGTCGATTTGCCGGATTGAAAGCCAAATTCGGCCACACGTTTGAATTCATCGCCATCGCTGCCCGGCTGACCCGACAAATCAAAGCCACCACGGCTTTCCACTTGCTGGAACAAGGCTTTGAGCCGTGCGCCATCGCGCCCGACCAGATCAAACACAAAGCGCTCGAAATTGGAAGCCTTGGAAATATCCATCGACGGGCTGCTGGTATGCCAGGTTTCATTGGCAGCGCGTACCCGGTACACCCCGGTTTTGAAAAAATCGTGCAGCACATCGTTTTCATTGGTGGCCACCACCAGCTTATCGATTGGCAAGCCCATCATGCGCGCGATATGACCGGCGCAGATATTGCCAAAATTACCCGATGGCACCGTGAACGATACTTTCTGATTGCTGGTGCTGGTTGCTGCCAGATAGCCACGGAAGTAATACACCACCTGTGCCACCACGCGCGCCCAGTTGATCGAATTGACGGTGCCGATTTTATATTTGGCCTTGAAGGCCAAATCGTTGGAAACGGCTTTCACCATGTCCTGGCAATCATCAAACACGCCCTTCACCGCGATATTGAGGATATTTTCGTCTTGCAGGCTGAACATTTGCGCCGTCTGGAAGGCGCTCATTTTTTGATGCGGCGACAGCATGAAGACCCGCACCCCGCGCTTGCCACGCATCGCATATTCGGCTGCGCTGCCAGTATCGCCGGAGGTGGCACCCAGAATATTGAGTTCAGCGCCTTTTTTATCCAGTGCATATTCAAACAGATTGCCCAGCAACTGCATCGCCATGTCTTTGAA
>JBDLSU010000532.1:0-3997 GCA_039799405.1 Pseudomonadota bacterium
GTACGCGCATCAAAACCCTCCTTCATGAGCAGTGGAATCCGGCCTGCACCGGATCGAAGCAAGCTTGATCGACAGCAAGCGCCATTCTAACACCACAGCAGATGTAAAATTAGTTGGGCAAATGCTGCCGATTGGAATACACTTTGCGCTTCTTGCGCCAACGCCCTTTTTATTGACTACCATGTTACCCACCACTTCTTCCCGCACCGGCAGTGACAGCCCCGATATTTACCTCGATTCCAACGCCACTACCCAGGTTCTGGAGTTGGCCCTGCTGGCAGCACAGCAAGCCATGCAAGCCAATTTTGGCAATCCGAGCAGTACCCACAGCACCGGCTTGCGCGCGCGCGCCCTGCTCGACTCGGCGCACAAGGTGGCACAACAGGTTCTGGGGGCAGGCCAGGGCCGGGTGATGTTTACCAGCGGCGCTACCGAAGCGATCCAGACCGCGATTTTGTCGGCACTAAGCAGTGCTGTTGATGCGACTACGCCCGATAGCGCAAGCACAGCAGGCAAATTTTTGTTGTACGGTGCCACCGAACACAAGGCGGTGCCGGAAGCGTTAAAACACTGGAACAAGGTTCTGGGTTTGCAATGTGAAATACACGCCATTCCGGTTGATCAACACGGCATGCACGACCTGGCATTTCTGGCCAGCCATGCCGCCAATACGCTGCTGGTATGTACCATGGCGGTGAATAATGAAACCGGTGTGATCAGCGATCTGGCTGGCATCCGGGCAGCAATCGCCGGCTCCGGTGCCTTGTGGCTGGTCGATTCGGTGCAGGCGCTGGGCAAGCGACCGCTCGATCTGGCGACCAGCGGTATCGATTACGCGCCCTTTTCCGGCCACAAACTGTATGCACCGAAAGGCATTGGCATGTTATATGTGCGCCAGGGCGCGCCCTTCACGCCACTGCTGGTGGGTGGCGGACAAGAAACCGGCCAGCGTGGCGGCACCGAAAACCTGCCCGGCATTGCGGCGCTGGGGGCGGTGCTGACGGCACTGCATCAACAAGATCCGGTGTTTCAAAGCCACGCGGTACAAGCGGCCATGCGCCAGCGCCTGGCCGAAAGTTTGCAACAAGCTTTTCCCGGTGTGGTATTTAACGCAGCGTTTGACAATGCAGTCGCCACCACTCTCAATTTTTCGGTGCCCGGCTTGTCGAGCAAGGAAATGCTGGATTTGTTCGACGCCAGCGGCATTCGTGTCAGTTCCGGTTCGGCCTGTAATTCCAACAAGGTGGTACGCAGTTTTGTGCTCGATGCGATGGGTCTGGAAAACTGGCGCGTCACCTCGGCCATTCGCATGTCATTTGGCCCGGCTACCCGGCCCGATGAAATCGAACAAGCGTGCGAGCGCATCTTGCGCGCAGGCAGTGCGCTGCGCAATGCCTGTTTGCTGTTTGGCGGCGACAGCGCCCGGCACGAGGCGCAAACCCCGGCCAAAGGCTTGATCCGGCTAATGCATGAAACTGCCTGCAGTTGGATTTATTGCGATCAGAAAGAACAGGTGTGCGTCATCATCGACCCGCTGCCGGAATTAATGGAGCGCATTGCGCGCTGGGTGGCTTGCCGCGATTTGCAAGTGGTGGCGATTATCGCCACCGATGCCCACCATGTGGCCTGCCGCCATGCCCTGCAAGAGAAATTGCGCGAGCGCATGGCTTGCCAGCAAACCGACAATCTGGGCTGGCCGAATCAGGACGTGAGCGTCTTGCAATTGCAGGATGGCACCCCGGTTGCAGCGCTGGCACTGGGGGCCAGTTATCTGATGAAATTACCCCTGCCCGATGCCAGCGAAGCGTTTTATTTGCTGGGCCACAGCGACGGCCAGCGCTGCCTGGCGGCCGATGTGCGCTTTGCCTTCATTGGCGACACCCTGCCGGAACAACACAGCCACCTGGCGCGCTGGCTGTCGCCGCATACACTGTTGCTCAGCGCACACGACCAATGGCAGCAATTTGCCTCCACCATCGAGCGCGAATCACAATTGGCAGCACCGGTGGTGCCAGGCAACGACGATTTGAATTTGCCCTGCAGCCAGTTGCAGGCCTTCTTGCAAGCCCACCCCAAAGCCACCCTGATTGATGTGCGCGAAGGCTATGAGCATGGCATGGGTCTGGCCGGGCTGGATTTGGGCCATGAAGTACGAGCGTTTAACGCACCACTATCGCGCCTGCCGGAATTTATTGCCGACTGGCTCCAAAACCCGGAGCAAGAGCTGTTGTTTGTTTGCCGCAGTGGTGCCCGCAGCGGCCTGGCCGCCAGTTGTCTGCGCCGCCTTGGGCATCAGCAAGCCTGGCATCTGGTGGGTGGATTGGCCTTGCAGTAAACGCAGTGCTGTAAGCTATTGCAAGAATGCGGTGCAAAAACACTGGCTGGCCTGACAAGAGCCGGTCAGTGTTCTGCCGTAGTTTGCTCATGGCGCTGTCACGGTTCTGTCACACTGCACTGCAACATTCACCAAAATTCAAACACCCTGGCACTTTTCCTGCGTTTTTCCTCTGTCCACGTTGTATTGCACTTGCATTATCGCGCCTGCCGTTGTCTACTAGCGAGAAGCTCGTCCGGACGCGCTGGCAACCGCACGCCCGGACATCATTTTCCACGAATCAACCATTCACCAAAAGGTTTTCCGTATGGCTATCCGTGTCGCACTGCACCATAAAACTTCCTATCGCTATGATCGCGCGATTCAATTATCACCACACGAAATCCGGCTGCGCCCTGCGGCCCATGCGCGCACGCCGATTTTGTCGTATTCGCTGACCATTGAACCCGAAAGCCATTTTATTAACTGGCAACAAGATCCCTACGGCAACTATATTGCGCGTCTGGTATTTCCGGAAAAATCGCCGGAACTGACCATTACGGTTGATCTGGTGGCCGACATGACGGTGATCAACCCGTTTGATTTTTTTCTGGAAGACTACGCCACCGACTTCCCGTTCGCCTATAAAGAAGCGCTGGAATTTGAACTCGGCCCATACCGCGTACCGGAAACGCCCGGCCCCTTGCTGAGTGCCTGGCTGGACGCAGCCAAAGCCGAATTACTGGCCAAACCCCTGCGCACCCAGGACTTCCTGGTCGAAATCAACCGCCGGGTGCAAGCCGATATTTCGTATCTGGTGCGGCTGGAACCCGGTGTACAAACGCCGGAACAAACCCTGGAAAAACGCTCCGGCTCCTGCCGCGACAGCGCCTATCTGCTGGTGGAAATTTTGCGCCACCTGGGGCTGGCAGCGCGCTTTGTCTCGGGCTATCTGATTCAACTGGCACCGGATTTGAAGGCACTCGACGGCCCCAGCGGCACCAGCGTCGATTTCACCGATTTGCACGCCTGGACTGAAGTGTATGTGCCGGGTGCGGGCTGGATCGGGCTGGACCCGACTTCCGGCCTGTTGGCAGGCGAAGGCCATATTCCGCTGGCCTGCACCGCCAATACCGCCTCGGCCGCCCCGGTCACCGGATATACCGAAAAAGCCGAAACCGAGTTCGGCCACGAGATGACGATTACCCGCATCCACGAAGACCCGCGCGTCACCAAGCCGTATTCCGAAGACGACTGGCAAGCCATCGAACGGCTGGGTCGGCTGGTCGATCGCAAGCTGGAACAACAGGATGTGCGCCTGACCCAGGGTGGCGAACCGACCTTTGTTTCAATTGACGATATGGATGGCGCGGAATGGAATACCGAAGCCAATGGCCCGAAAAAACGCGAACTGGCCGGGCAATTATTGCGCCGCCTGCAACAGCGCTTCGGCCCCGGTGGCATGTTGCACTATGGACAAGGCAAATGGTATCCCGGCGAATCGCTGCCGCGCTGGACGCTGGGTGCCTACTGGCGGGTGGACGGCGAACCAGTCTGGCATGACCCCCAATTATTTGCCGAAGAACCGTGTTTCGATGGCTATCAAAACTATAACGCCAACCGCTTCGCCCAGACCCTGTGTACCCGGCTTGGCTTATCGCGTGAGTTTTTGATTCCGGCCTA
>JBDLSU010000533.1:0-3496 GCA_039799405.1 Pseudomonadota bacterium
CAGGTAGAAAAACATCGGCACCCGGCCAAATACCAAAAACAGCTTCAGGCGCGCCTCCGGCAAACGCGCCATCGCCGCCAGCAGCCAGGCTCCCAGGCCGAGCGTAATACACAGATACAATAAGGAAGGCGGATATTTGCTGAAATTGATGAATGACAGCAGCGAAAACCAACTACCCCGGCTTTGTTCGGCCCAGGGCACCACTTCGCCATACAGATTGGGCCAGCGCAATACCAGCATCAGCAATAACAGCGCGGCACCGCACAGCAGCAAACGCTTTTCACGCACGGCGGCAGGCAACTGCATGACCGGGCCAAAGGCATAGCCTGCGGCCATGACGGCAAACCAGGGCAGCAGCGGGTAGAGCAAAAATATGCCGCCGTTGTCGGTCAGCTTGAAGAAATGGCGTTCATGCAACATCGCCCAGATACCACCCCAGTTGCCCAGATCCTTGGCGTGCCAGCCATTGAAGGCATCATGGCCGAAAATAGCCAGCACAGCGATCCCGATCAGCCAATAGCGCGGCAGATGGATCAACCCGGCCAAAATCATCATCGAGATGCCGAGCGCCCACATCACCTGCAGCACCACCACGCCACCGAAGATATTGGCCCAACTCAGGTTGATGAAAGTCACTTCCAGAAAAACCAGCCAGGCCCCCCGGGTCAGCAAAAAGCGGCTGAGTTGGGCTTTGCTGACGCTTTGGCCGTACAACCAGGCACTGGTGCCCGCCAGGAAGATAAAAATCGGCGCGCACAAATGGGTGATCCAGCGCGTCATGAAAATCGGGCCGCTGGTGTGCGCAAGGTCGAGCGAATTAAACGGGAGCGGGTTGAAAAAATGGCTGACATGGTCGAGTGCCATCAGCACAATCACCAGGCCGCGCAGGGCGTCAATAAAATTCAGGCGTTCACGCGCAGTTTGCATGGTACGGTCTCTCGGGCAGATGGGGTAAATTCAGGGCAAATTGATGAGATTCAGGCCAGTTCGCGATGGCGCAGGATGACGTTTTCACGACTGGCAAATTCGCGCGCCAGCCGTTCGCTCAAATACACCGAGCGGTGCTGGCCACCGGTACAACCAATGGCCACCGTCAGGTAGCTGCGGTTGTCTTTTTTAAATGCGGGCAACCATTTGCTGATGAAGCGCTGAATATCGTCATACAGCGCCAGCGCATCACTCTGGGCATCCAGAAATTCGGCTACCAAGGCATCGCGTCCGGTCAGGGCGCGCAGTTTGGGGTCGTAGAAGGGATTGGGCAGCATGCGCACGTCAAACACAAAATCGGCATCCAGCGGCACCCCGCGTTTGAAGGCAAACGATTCAAATAGCAAGGTCAGCGGTGCGTCTTGCTGAATCGCAAAATCCTTGACCCAGGCGCGCAACTGATTGGTACTGAGGTTGGAAGTATCGATCATATGGCCCAGATTTTCCACCGCCGACAACACTTCGCGCTCTTCCTGAATGCATTCGATCAGCGAGAATTTGGCGGTACGTGCCCGGTGCGAGAGCGGATGACTGCGCCGGGTTTCGGAAAAGCGCGCGACCAGGGTTTCGGTACTGGCGGTAAGAAACAGCGCTTTGACGTTATGACCATCACGCGCGCGCAGTTGCCGGATTTCTTCGGGTAGCTTGCTGAGTAAATCGGTGCTGCGTGCATCCATCGCCACCGCCAGCAGGCGCACTCCTTCGTTGGCAACGGTATGCACCAGTTCATCGAGCAAAGTCGGATGCAGATTATCGACGCAGTAAAACCCGGCGTCTTCCAGCACATTTAAGGCGACCGATTTGCCGGAGCCGGAAATACCGGTAATGAGGATGATTTGCATTATGGGACGGGTTTAATCGCCACTCATGGCCAGCCGCTGCCGTTCCATAAATTCGGTCAGGGTATCGATACCGCGCAATTGCAAAATCGTATTGCGCACCGCTGCTTCCAGCAACACCGCAATATTGCGCCCGGCCGCCACCGGGATGATGACTTTGCGTACCGGCAAGCCGAGCACGTCTTCGGTATCTCCCAAAAATGGCAGGCGTTCGGCTTCTTCTTCCTGGGTGCGGCGGCGTACCAGATGGGCAATCAGTTTCAGGCGCATTTTGCGGCGTACCGCAGTTTCGCCAAAAATGGTTTTGATGTCGAGCAAACCCAGGCCACGCACTTCCAGCAGGTTTTGCAACAGGGCCGGACAACGGCCTTCGATCATATTGGGCGCAATGCGGGAAAATTCGACCGCATCATCGGCCACCAGTCCATGGCTGCGCGAGATCAACTCCAGCCCCAGTTCGCTCTTGCCCAGACCAGAATCGCCAGTAATAAGTACGCCAACCCCCAGCACGTCCATGAACACGCCATGCATGATGACGCGTTGCGCCAGTTTTTTCGACAAATACACGCGCAGATAATCGATCACTTGCGCCGCAGGCAGCGGGGTGGAAAACAGCGGAATATTGCGCTCGTCGCAAATAGCCAGAATATCGGGCGGGGTTTCCAGCCCCTGGGCAATGATCAGGGCAGGTGGGCCACCCGCGACCAGTTCTTCGATATGGTAGGCGCGCGATTCGGCTTTCAGGCGTTGGTAATAATTGACTTCCTGATGGCCGAAGATTTGAATCCGGCCCGGATGGATCAGATTCAAGTGCCCGACCTGGTCGGCGGCGGATGCGGTATCACCCAGAATCAGACGTTCACCACCGGGAAAACCGGCGAACCAGCCCAATTGCAGGTTTTCGCGATTCTCGTCGTAGAGTCGCTGTATGGTAAGGGGCGCTTGCATCATGGCGGTCGGGCACAGCTTAAAAAGGGTTAGGCAACACTGTGCAGGCTAGGCTGCCAGCTCACAATTCGGTGATGCACCGATGCAGCGTCAGGATCGGTTGTCAAGGTAGTACGAAAGGCATCATCGGAAAACATTTCGGCAATTTCCGACAAAATCTCAAGGTGTTGCTGGGTAACATTGTCCGGGATGAGCAATATAAACAACAAATTGACCGGTAAGCCGTCGGGTGATTCAAAGGCAATGGCCTCACGCAGGCGCACAAAGGCGGCCAACGGCGCTTTCAAGCCTTTAAAACCCTTGATACGGCCGTGCGGCACCGCCACGCCATGCCCAAGGCCAGTAGAACCGAGGCGCTCACGGGCAAACAGGTTATCAGACACCACGGAACGCGCAATGCCACAATTGTTTTCAAAGATCAAGCCAATCTGCTCGAATGCCCGCTTTTTGCTGGACACTTCGAGATCAAGAATAACATTCTCTTTTGATAATATTTTACTCAGGTTAGTCATAATACCAGGCCATATAAGGCAACGCACAAACAAAACGACGACAACCCCCTGGCAAACTGCGACTGCCAAGCGACCATTTTAAATTATTCATGGGAAGTATGTGAGTTCAGTCGCATTTTTACCAACACCATGCGACTTTTTTCAGCATGCTCCCCCCTTAGCCAAACTTTCACACCTTCTACTGACGGGCCAGCCGCAAATTGGAAGGGC
>JBDLSU010000534.1:0-6396 GCA_039799405.1 Pseudomonadota bacterium
TGTGCAAAACATGTTGCGCGATACCGCGCATTTGCGCTTTGAACGCGCCCACAAACAGCGTTCGGTGCGGGCCATGGGCCAGTTTTTATTGCGCAATCCCAAATATTTATTCGGCTTTGCCCGCAGAATTACCAGCGCTACCTGGAAAACCTGGCCGAAATTGCTCAAAGATGGTGCAAAAATCGGTAAAATCTCGTTCTTCGTGCATAACTTCATGGATGCCAGCCAGTTGGAGCGCGAGCGTTGCGAAGCCTGTTCTTTCATGGTGATGACGCCGGAAGGGCCGATCTCGATGTGTGTACATAATGCCAAGCGTGACCAATACCTGTTGGTGCCAGCCCGGGTGCAGCAAGAACACAAGCTGCTGTTTTTTAACCCGGTCAGTGGCAAGCTGGAAGACAAGCTGCCGGAAAAACTGGAAGTCCAGCTCAGCCGCAAAACCGCGCGTGGACGCGCCAAACATTTAGTGAATGGAAAAGCCGTATGAAAACATGGGTTTGCTTGGTTTGCTTCAGCGTATTGCTCGGTTTGTCAGGTTGTGCCTCGGTGCCGCGCCCGAATCTGGCAACAACTGATACCGTTAGCGTTGCAGCGCCATCGTATGCGGCCTGGAACCGGGTATTGCAAAAGTTTGTTGACGATCAGGGCCGCGTCAATTTTGCCGCACTGGCGCAAGATCGCACCGATCTGGATCAATTTGTCAGCTATATCTACGACGTTGGCCCCAACAACCAGCCACAACTGTTTCCGGCGCGGGCCGATGTGCTGGCCTACCATATCAATGCCTATAATGCGTTGGCCATGTACAAGGTGCTGGCTACGGGCATACCGGATACTTTGGCCGGGGCGAAAAAAATCAGCTTTTTTGCTTTCGGCAAGGTGCAAGTGGGCGGCCAGCCGATTTCGCTGTATGACTATGAAAACAAGGTGATACGCCCGCTGGGCGATGCCCGCGTACACATGGCCTTGAATTGCATGTCGGTCAGTTGTCCGCGCTTGCCCAAAACCGCGTTTGTCGGTGCATTGCTGGCGCAGCAATTACAGCAAGAAACCGAATCCTTTCTGTCGGAAGCACGTAATCTCAGCGTTGATGGACAGCGCCTGCTGCTGTCGGAAATTTTCAAGCTGTATCTTGACGACTTTTTGCGCGAGGCACCCAGCCTGCCAGCCTGGATCAACCGCTACCGCAAAGCGCCCTTGCCGGATCACCTTGCCATCGAATTCACGCCCTATAACTGGGCCATTAATCGCCAACCATAATGCCAATTCCACACCAACCTACCCGCACCCTGGCCCCGGATCAAGTCGATATCTGGCTGTGTCAGGATGAAACTGTCGATGCTGCCACCATTGAGCGCTGGCGCGAAAAACTATTGAGCAGCGAAGAGCGCTCGCGCGGGGCACGTTTTTATTTCGAGCGCGACCGCAAGCAATTCGTCATCACCCGCGCCATGGTGCGTACCGTGTTGTCGCACTATCTGCCCTTGGCCCCCACCGCCTGGCAATTTAACGCCAACCAGTGGGGCCGCCCCGGCATTGTGCAAGACGTGGCGCAAGGCTTCAGTTTTAACCTGAGCCATAGCGGCGGCGTGGTAATGCTGGCCGTCAGCAAGCTGCCGGTGCTGGGTGTGGATGTGGAAAACACTGCGCGCCGCCCGGCCCCGCTGGATGTGGCGCGCAGCTATTTTTCCGCCAGCGAAGCTGATGCCATGTATGCGCTCCCCCTGGAGCAACAAGGCGCACGCTTTTTCCACTATTGGACCCTGAAAGAATCGTATATCAAGGCCAAAGGCAAGGGCTTGTCGATTCCGCTCGACAAATTCAGCCTGCAACTGAGCACACCCGGGCAAATCAGCATTGAATTTGCCGATGGCCTGGAACCGGAGCCGGAGCACTGGCGCTTTTCGCTGTTTGAATCCGGCATTTATACCTTCAGCGTGTGTGTGCAGGCGGCCACGCCAGCGCACATCAACTGGTTGACCTTTCCACCCGCAGCAGATGGCCAGAGCGCGCCAGCGGGACTATCTGCCACACTTTTGCGCCAAACCGCCTGAGTGCGACTCGCAATGAAAATGAATCTGGCGACAATCCGGCTTGTTGGCGCAAGCCACACCGGTTCTTGTGTTATCATTTTCGCCAGCAATTTAACATGCCCAGCGTCTGGCAGGCTTACCCGGCCTGTCAGCTCCGATCAAAACCATGCAGCCGGACACCACTCAAGCCATCAGGATTCGATACCATGAATAAAAACCCTGCCGTGATTGCCCAAATTGGCAATACCCCACTGATTGAAATCACCCGCATTGACACGGGCAAGTGTCAGTTATTTCTCAAGCTGGAATCGCAAAATCCGGGTGGTTCGATTAAAGACCGGGTTGGTCTGGCCATGATCGAAGCGGCCGAGCGCGACGGTAGTCTGAAACCGGGCGGCACGGTCATTGAAGCCACGGCGGGGAATACCGGCCTGGGTCTGGCACTGGTGGCGCGTGCCAAGGGTTACCGCGTGGTGCTGGTGGTGCCAGACAAAATGTCAACCGAAAAAGTATTGCAACTCAAAGCACTGGGTGCAGAAGTGCATCTGACCCGTTCTGATGTGGGCAAGGGCCACCCGGAATACTATCAGGACTATGCCGCACGCCTGGTCAAGGAAATCCCCGGGGCGTTTTACACCGACCAATTCAACAACCCGGCCAATCCGCTGGCGCACTACAGCAGCACCGCACCAGAAATCTGGGCGCAAACCGGGCACCAGCTTGACGCTATCGTTTGCGGCGTCGGTTCCGGCGGCACCCTGGCGGGTTTGTCGCGCTTTTTCCGCGACATGAAAATCCCGATGGATTTTGTGCTGGCCGACCCCAAGGGTTCGATCCTGACCGAATACGTGGAACAAGGCACCGTCAACCCGGAAAGCGGTTCCTGGGCGGTGGAAGGCATTGGTGAAGATTTCATCCCCGGCATTGCCGATTTTTCCATGGTCAAGCGCGCCTTTACCATTGGCGATGAAGAAAGCTTCATGACCGCGCGCGATTTGCTCAGTAAAGAAGGCATTCTGGCCGGTTCTTCCACCGGTACTTTGCTGGCATCAGCGCTGCGTTATTGCCGCGAACAAACCGAACCCAAGCGCGTGGTCAGCTTCGTGTGCGATACCGGTACCCGCTACCTGTCCAAAGTGTATAACGACAACTGGATGATCGACCAGGGCTTGCTCAAGCGCGAAGCCTTTGGCGATTTGCGTGACATTATCGGCCGCCGCTTTGCCGATGGCGGTGTGATCAGCGTGGCCCCGAGCGATACCCTGATGACCGCCTTCAACCGCATGCGCAATGCCGAAATTTCGCAAATGCCGGTGATTCGTGATGGCAAAATCGTCGGCATCATCGATGAATCCGACATTTTGATCAAAGTGACCGGCCATAGCGAGCATTTCAAGCAAAGCGTGGAAACCACCATGACCACCCTGATCGATACCCTCAGCCCGAGCGCCAATATTACCGCGCTGTATGAAGTACTCAACCGTGGCCTGACCGCCATCATTGCGGATCAAGGCAAGTTTTATGGCCTGATCACCCGTTTCGACCTTCTCAACCATTTACGCAGGACTTTACCGTGAGCGACCATTCCAAACAACATTTTGCCACCCGGGTAATCCACGCCGGGCAAACGCCGGACCCCAGCACCGGCGCCATCATGCCGCCGATCTACGCTACCTCTACTTTTGTTCAGGAAAGCCCGGGCGTCCACAAGGGCCTGGACTATGGCCGTTCGCACAACCCGACGCGCTGGGCGCTGGAGCGTTGCGTGGCCGATCTGGAAAGCGGCGCGCAAGCGTTTGCCTTTTCCTCTGGCCTGGCTGCGATTGCCACGGTGCTGGAAATTGCCGATGCCGGTTCGCACATCATCGCCGGTGACGACATGTACGGCGGCAGCTATCGCCTGTTCGAGCGCGTGCGCAAGCGCAGCGCCGGGCATGAGTTCACCTATGTGGACATGACCAACCCGGAAAACCTGCTGGCCGCAATTCGTCCGGAAACCAAAATGGTATGGGTCGAAACCCCGACCAACCCGATGTTGAAACTGGCCGACTTGCAAGCGATTGGCAAAATCTGTCGCGAACGCGGCATTATCGCGGTGGCCGACAACACCTTCGCCAGCCCTTGCCTGCAACGTCCGCTGGAACTGGGTTTTGACATCGTGGTGCATTCCACCACCAAATACATGAACGGCCATTCCGACGTGATCGGCGGCATTGCCGTGGTGGGCGGCTTGCCGCATCAGGCCACCTGGCGCGAGCAACTGGGCTTCCTGCAAAACTCGGTCGGCTCCATCGCCGGCCCGTTCGACGCCTTCCTGACCCTGCGCGGCATCAAAACCCTGGCGCTACGCATCGAACGCCATTGCGCCAACGGGCTCGATCTGGCACATTGGCTGGAAGCCCATCCGCTGGTCAAGCGCGTGTACTACCCCGGTCTGGCTTCGCATCCGCAGCACGAACTGGCAAAACGCCAGATGAGTGGCTTCGGCGGGATCATTTCGGTCGAACTCAATACCGATCTGGCCGGTTCACGCCGCTTTTTGGAGCGCTGCGAAGTGTTTGCCCTGGCCGAAAGCCTGGGCGGCATCGAAAGCCTGATCGAACATCCGGCCATCATGACCCACGCCACCATCCCGGTAGAAACCCGCGCCAAGCTTGGCATCAGCGACAGCCTGATCCGTCTGTCGGTCGGGGTGGAAAATGTGGAAGACTTGCGTAATGATCTGAAGAATGCGTTTGCGGCGATTTGATCGGGTAGTTTGACCGCTTGGTTTGATCGATTGGCTTGATCTGGCAGGAATGAAAAACGGGCAGAATTTTCTGTCCGTTTTTCTTGGTGCATCGCGGCGGAAGCGTTTCACAAAGTGGCTGTTGATGATTAAACCGCTATGTTTATGCGAATAATAACCCCTTTAAATATATCGATCCAGACGGCCGCGATATTATCGTTGTTGTCAATAATAACTTTCCAGTTGTTGGTGCGCATGTGGGTATTATCGTAAGAAGTGCTGGCAGTAATTTAATATACGATCCAGGTGGCTCCTATTTGCAAAACGCAGGTAAAGGTAGTGCTGATACGGTTGGTGGCTCGATTAAAGCATACGTCGATTTCCAAAAAGCTGACGGGCCAGAAGTTATGACCTTTACCATAAAAACCAGCGAGGCGGATGACGCGGCGATAACTGCAAAGATCGATGAGATCGGCGGTTGTGATGGTGGTGGTTGTGCAGTTTGTTCAGGGAATGCCCTGCGTGGGGTGGGTCCATTTAAAGACTTAGGTAGCACAAGGACGCCTGCTGGTATGGGGCGCGAGATGAAGAAAATACAAAAGCCTGACACAAAAACACCGGAAGATAAGCCAGCAGAAAAGCCCAAACCTAAGCCCAGTGAAAAACCAAAGCCAGTGGAGCGCCCTAAAAATGGCAACTAATTTCATACGCTTCAGGTATTTCATTATTGGCGTGCTTTTAATGGCTGGTTATTTTATCTATAATCAAGCCAGTTTAATGCGAGTCTTTCACCGCCACTATAATTTCTACTTTGTCGGCTACGTAGTGACTTTAATTCTATTTGCTTATTCTGGCCAGATTATGGGTTGGGCAAAGCGCATAGGCTGGACGATTGTTTGCCCGCTGGTTGGTTCGATAATTGGTTACATTTTTGTGGCTGCACACTTTTATTCTGAGTATGGCTATTTTACGAAGTTGTCAATTTTAGATTGGATATTTGTTGCTGTGGTGAATGCGTATTTTATGGCTAAGCTCTGGATTTTGTCATTTACGTTTTTAGTCGCTTGTGTAATAGATTATGCTTTAATGTTAAGAATTAAAAATTAAGAATTGATTTGTTTAACGATGTGAAATGGTAGAAGGTTGGTCATTATTGTCGGAAATGGGAGTCTGTTGACAATTTTCGGCTTGATAAAAAGCTATTTAGCTGTATTCAAAGCAAAAAAGCCCGCAAAGCTTTGGGAGATTTGGCCGCCACTGCGCAACGGTGGTGGCCTAAGTTTCGTAAAGGGGTTGCGCCACCAAGTCATAAGGCGCAACGGCCAGTTTCAAGCTCTGGCCCCGGCGCATTGCCGTGGGGCCAACGCGCGAACAGCGTGTCAGTTCAAGCGCCAGTGGTTGCGCAGCGGCTGGAGCAGGTTCCAGTACGCCAAGGTCACCCCAGCTACAAAGCCAATTCGGCTAGTTCATCTGGTTCAAATGGTGATAACGGCAATAGGGCAAAAACCGGCAAAAGTGATAGGCATGGTGATCAAAATGCGATGTCGAAGGCTGAGAAACAAATCGAAAAGCTTAAAGGGGATTTGGAAAAGGCAACGTCAAAATCAGAACGGAATGAAATTAAGAAAAAAATTC
>JBDLSU010000535.1:0-2863 GCA_039799405.1 Pseudomonadota bacterium
TTGGCATGTTTGTCGCGTATGATTCCCGCTAGTTGAGCAAAACTGCCGGGATTGATGCATCTTGCTCTCCCATTTCCGGTTTTTCCCTTCCATACCACTGAAAGGACACAATGAAAGCGCAAAATTCCAACGCACCGGCTTTGCAGCAAAGCCTGAGCGCCCTGCAACTATGGGGCATTGCCGTCGGGCTGGTGATTTCTGGCGAATACTTTGGCTGGAGCTATGGCTGGGCCTCGGCCGGTACCCTCGGCTTTACCGTTACCGCGCTGTTTATCGCCGCCATGTATACCAGCTTTATTTTCAGTTTTACTGAACTCACCACCGCCATTCCCCATGCGGGTGGCCCGTTTGCCTACAGCAAGCGCGCCTTTGGCCCGGCTGGCGGCTTGATCGCCGGAGCCGCCACCCTGATCGAATTTGTATTTGCCCCGCCCGCGATTGCGCTGGCGATTGGCGCTTATCTCAACGTGCAATTTCCGGCCATCGACCCCAAGCTGGCGGCGCTGGGCGCGTATCTGATTTTCATGACGCTTAACATTGTCGGCGTGCAAATCGCTGCTACTTTTGAATTATTCATCACCATTCTGGCGATATTTGAATTGCTGGTATTTATGGGCGTGGTGGCTCCCGGCTTTTCGCTGGCCAATTTCACCAAGGGTGGTTGGTCCGGGCAAGACAGTTTTAGCCTGGCCGCCATTCCCGGCATATTTGCCGCCATTCCGTTTGCGATCTGGTTCTTTTTGGCGATTGAAGGCGTGGCGATGGCAGCGGAAGAAGCCAAAGACCCGAAACGTGCGATTCCGTTGGCCTATATCACCGGCATCATTACCCTGGTGCTGCTGGCGCTGGGCGTGATGCTGTTTGCCGGTGGGGCAGGGGACTGGACCAAACTCTCCAACATCAACGACCCGTTGCCACAAGCCATGAAAACCATCGTCGGTGCCAACAGCGGCTGGTTACATATGCTGATCTGGCTCGGGCTGTTTGGTTTGATCGCCTCGTTCCACGGCATTATTCTGGGCTATTCGCGCCAGATTTTTGCGCTGGCGCGCGAAGGCTTTTTGCCGCCATGGCTGGGTGCGGTGCATCCGCGCTTTAAAACCCCGCACCGCGCGATTCTGGCCGGTGGCGTGATCGGCATTGCCGCCATCTACAGCGATGAATTGATCAAAATCGGCGGCCAAACCCTGACCGCCAACATCGTCACCATGTCAGTGTTTGGTGCCATTACCATGTACATCATCAGCATGTTGAGTTTGTTCAAGCTGCGCCGCATTGCGCCCGACATGGCGCGCCCGTTCCGCGCCCCGCTGTTTCCCTGGTTGCCCGGTTTTGCCTTGCTGGCGGCGCTGGTGTGCCTGGGCACCATGATCTATTACAACCGGCTGGTATTTGCCATTTTTGCCGGCTTTATGGCGCTGGCCTGGGTCTACTTTTTATTGACCCGGCGCCAGCGCGAGCAGCAGGCGTAAGGGATTGGAGGCGTTGCACTAATTTGCGCCGGGCGGCTGTGCTATCGTGGCGAGCTGGATAAAATTCCTGCGGTAAAACAAGACCTTGTGTTGCATCAAATCAATCAGGAGATGGGTATGGATACGGTAATCAAACAAACCACGTTGCCGGAAGATCAGGCGCTGGCGCAATTGCAGCAAAGCTTTGCGCGGCAACAACAAGCCTTTTTGGCCGACATGGTGCCCAGCCGCGCCGTGCGCCACGAACGCTTGCAGCGCCTGCTGCAGATGACTGAAAAATATGGCAAGGAAATCGCCGACACCATTTCAGCCGATTTTGGCAACCGTTCCCCCCATTTGACCCGTTTGTCCGACACCATGCTGGTGGAAGCCGCCGTCAAGCATGCGCAGCGCCATCTACGCGGCTGGATGCGCACCCGCCGCGCCCCCACCGCCATCTACTTCATGCCCGGCAGCAATGCCATCATGCGCCAGCCGCTGGGCGTGGTCGGCATCATCGCTCCCTGGAATTACCCGTATCAACTGGCCATGTCACCCGCCGTGGGTGCAATTGCCGCTGGCAACCGGGTCATGATCAAACCGTCGGAACTGACGCCGCGTTTTTCCGCCTTGCTGGAAAAAATCGTGGCCGAATTTTTTAAACCCGAAGAAATGATCGTCATCAATGGCGATGCGCAAGTAGGGCGCGCGTTTTCCGAATTGCCATTCGACCATTTGCTGTTCACCGGTTCCACGCAAGTAGGGCGCATGGTAGCGCAAGCCGCCGCACGCAACCTGACCCCGGTAACGCTGGAATTGGGCGGCAAATCCCCGGTGATTTTCGATGCCTCGGCCGATATGGCCGAAATGGCCAGCCGGGTAGCGCATGGCAAGTTGTTCAACGGCGGCCAAACCTGCGTCGCGCCGGATTATGTTTTTGTACCGAAAAACCAGTTAGACAGCTTTGTCGCCGGTTTTAGCGCAGCGGTCGGCAAAATGTACCCGACCCTGGCCAGCAACCCGGACTACACCAGCGTGGTCAGCGAACGCCACTTCACCCGCCTGCAAGGCTTGCGCGACGAAGCCCGTGCCATGGGCGCAAAAATTGTCGAAATCAATCCGGCGCAAGAAACCCTGGTGGATGCCAGCCGCAAACTGGCCCCCACCCTGATCATTGGCGCGACCGAACAAATGCGCGTGATGCGCGAAGAAATCTTTGGCCCGCTGCTGCCCGTGCTCACTTACGACAACATCGACCAGGCCATCAGCTATGTGAATGCGCATGATCGTCCGCTGGCGCTGTACTTCATGGGCACCGACAGCACCGCCAAGCAAAGGGTGTTGAATAACACTATTGCTGGCGGCATGACGGTGAATGACTGCATCTGGCATTTTGGTCAGGAAGATGTGCC
>JBDLSU010000536.1:0-6867 GCA_039799405.1 Pseudomonadota bacterium
GCAGTGGTGTGCTCGATGCTGCATACCCTGGGCCGCATGATGATTGTGTTCTACATGCCTGATCAATGGAATCTGATGCAGGAATGCAGCCACCGCAGCACCGACCCGCAAGAAGAAGATCGCGCTTCCCGGCAAATTCTGGGCCTGAAGCTGGAAGAAATTGGGCGCGCCACTGCCGGGCGCTGGGGCTTGCCCAAGGGCTTGCTGGAAAGCATGGTCGATACTCCGCCCAGCACGGAAGAATTGACCGGAAGCCAGTGGCTGGCCGCGCTCTCGACCATGTCCAGCCGCTGTGCCAGCGCCATGTGTGAGGACGAAGAAAGCGGTAACGCCAAAATTGCCGAACTGGCGGCCAGCTATGCCGGCATGCTGGGGGTCAGCTCGGCCGATGTGCTGGGCGCGGTGGAAGGGGCAAAACAGGCTTCCAGCTCCGACCTGACCGCAGTACACCAGGCCAAACGGGCGCAGACTGAAAAACGCGCCAGCACCCAGACCAATATCGACCCGCGCCCTGCCCTGTTGAAAATTCTGGCGCATGGGGTGTCCGACATGCGCGACGCCGTCAGCAGCGCCAGCCCGAGCCAGATGATCGCCATGGCGCTCGAAACCATTTACCAGGGGCTGGATTTACGCCGCGCGATTGCATTTTTGCACCAGCACAAAGAAGGCCAGTATTGCGCCAAAATGTGCTTCGGGGCCGGGGTGCAAGCGCTGTTGCCGAGCCTGGTATTTGACGATGTGTACCATCCGGATGTGTTTAAAACTGCGCTCTCGAATGACAAGCTGATTTTTATCGAAAACGCCAAACACCCGGATTTTGCGCCCAAGTTACCGCACTGGTGGCAAAGCAGCCTGGCACCAGTGGAAAGCTTTTTGATTCTGCCGCTGACACTCAATCGCCATCCCACCGCATTTATTTATGGTGACTGGGGCAAACAGCCGCCGGTCATTATTCTGAAAGAGCAGGAATTTACCTTGCTCAATGAAATTCGCAGCTTGTTGGTACATGCCCTGGAACGGCGACGCCAGGCTACCCTGAAAGCCTCTGTACAGCGCTAATTTTTCGAAAAACGCCCATCATGTCCAGCCCCACAGTCAAACAAATTGCACAAGAATATCCACCAGCCAACGAAAAAGCGGATTCCGAAGAGCTGGCGCAACGCCTGATCGCCAAAATCAACGCCGACTACCCGGACGGTTTGATGCGGCGCGATGCGCATCCCAAAATGCATGGTCTGGTCAAGGCCGAATTTATTATTGAACCCGATCTGCCACCCGAATTGGCGGTGGGCTTGTTCAAGCACGCCAAAACCTATCCGGCCTGGATTCGCTTTTCCAACCAGAACGGCACGCCTCAGTCTGATGCCAAGGGCGATATTCGTGGCATGGCGATCAAATTAATGGGCGTGCCGGGCGAAAAGCTGATGGAAGAGTCGCCGCACGCCAGCACCCACGACTTTTTATTGATCAGTGCGCCGGTGCTGGTAACGGCCGATATTGCAGAATTTTTGAAGTTGGTGAAAGCGCTGACTGGCAATATTGTATCAATGGGCTGGTTTTTTGCGACCCATTTGCGCGCCACCTATAATTTGCTCAGTGCCATGAAAAAAGCCAGCAATCCTCTGCATTTGCGCTACTGGAGCACCACTCCGTACTTATTTGGCGCAGGCCGCGCAGTCAAATATTCGGCCCTGCCGCTGGTAACCGTGGCCGACCCGGTGCCCACGAATGGCAGTGACAATCTGCTGCGCGAAGCCATGGTCAAGCACCTGGCGAAAAACGGTGCCAGTTTTGACTTTTGTGTGCAATTTCAACTGGATGCCGACAAAATGCCGATTGAAGATGCCGGCATGTTGTGGGATGAAAAGGAATCGCCATTCCACAAAGTCGCCACCATCCGGATCGCACCGCAGCAGTTTAATAATGCAGCGCGCGACCAGTATGGTGAAAACCTGTCGTTCATTCCCTGGCATGCGCTGGCTGAACACCGGCCGCTGGGCGGGGTTAACCGGGGCCGTAAAATCGTGTATCAGGCCGTGTCAAAATTTCGCCATGCAAGAAATACGGCCCCACGTGTGGAGCCGGATGACTATGAGATCGACTGAAAGATCGACTGAAAGATCGACTGAAAGATTGATTAAGATCAGGTTGGATCAACCTTGCCGTCAGCGATCAAGTTAAGCGCACTGATGCTGGGAATGAAGAAATATTCACCGCCCCGGGTTTCCACCAGACGGGGAATTTTATTCAGGAAAAACGGTGGGTTTTCGCTTTTGGCATCGACTGCAAACACCGCCCGGCCCGGATCTTTGGCATCGTGGTTACCGAGCAAAATTTCCTTGTCATTCCCGGCTTTGAAATCGTTGCCGTAATTAATCCATTGCTGCTGCACAAATTCAAACTGGCGCTCGATTGAGGCGTTAATCATCATGATGATGATGCCGTGATCCCCATCATCGCCGGTTTGACCCGGTTTGGAATAACCGTAAGGCAAGCCACGGCGCAACAGGCGACGCCGGTTGGCCAGCGAGCCTGGAGTATCGAAGGCGTCCTTGACCCCGAATTCGAGCGAAGCACGCGGATTAATGCGGCGGATATGCGCACTGAACGGGCATTTGCTGCCATCGATATCGTTATCAAACACCACCCCTGCCAACATTTTGTCTTGCTCGGCCGGGCTGGCTTTGGCGAAACGCGCATCCCAGGCCGCTTTGCTGGCTTCATCCCAGGCCTCGGTCAAGGGGGCACCATTGTCGCGCCAGCGCCCGACAAATTTGGCCGCCAACAATTCTTTGCTGCCGGGGAAGATTTTGCTTTGCTCATCCAGATAGTTGTTGAAGGTGCCGACGTTTTCATGCAACTTGCGATACACCATATAGGTGCTGTTGCGCGAAAGCGTGGTGGGCATCGGTGCGGGCGGGTATTCGTGCGCTTCATCGATATGGCCGAGCAAAAATTCGCCAGTCGCCAATGGCTCCCAGCCGCCATCGCCGCCGACCACGGTTTGCTTGCCGCGTCCGACCACGCGCTCTTTCACATCGGGCAAGCCTTCAAAGACCGGGTCACCAATGCCATCGGTATAGCCAAAATGCTCCATCGATGTCGGGTTGCCTTTGTCGTCAAACAAGACATGGCCTTCCTGATAGGCCAGGTCATCCTTGCCGTCGGCACCCCGGTGCCCTTCCAGCAATTGCACCCCGCCTTCGGCGTTGTCGATTTGCTGCAGCAGCCATTTATAGCGCTCTTCCATGAAATTGGGGCGCTGGGCATTGAGCGATACCAGGCAATGGACTTCTTTGTGCCAGACCGGATCCCAGTTTTGCGGATCACTTGGCCCATCGTCACCTAAAATATCCTTGCGCGCACGCATGCCCATGATGAAATCGGTAGGAAAACCCCGCAGCGATTCGCGCGGTACTTCCACTGCCTTCAGGCCGTTATAGGTGAAGGCAATATTGAGGGTACATTCCGGCCGTTTCACCATGTCCGGGCCATCGCCCCAGGTGGCCGCCGTGGTAATCATTGGCGAGAGTGCCTGCAAGAAGGCCCGCGCCTTGCGGCCATCGATAAATTGCAAAAACACATAGCGCGAAACCGGGAAGCCAAAGCGTCCATAGGCTTTGATCACATCACCCTGAATGTCGTATAAATCCAATGTTGCAGTCACGAGAGGTTCTCCCCGAATGGCAAAAATAAAAACAGAAAAACAGAAATAATGGCCCGGCAAGCTGGCAGGCTGGCAGGCGTAGTAGTAGCTATCCCGGTACGCTCAGACGCTGGTTTGCCCCGGCACCCAGCTTGGCCCGGCCAGATTGGCCGGTTCCACCCGTTTGATAAATTCACGGTAAGCCTGTTGCAACTCTTTGGCGGGCAAGCCCTGGTGTTCGGCGGCAAAACGGGTCAATTCCTGCTTCAGATACAATCCCTTGAGCTGTTCGGCCAGCGATTCATCGTTGGAGCCGACAAAGAACAGGGTGGTATCAAGCTGGCATTTTTTCATGTAGGCAATAAAGCTGTCAGCATCTTTGACCTGATCAAAAGCCCAGCAGTATTGCCAGACATGACGAATTTCGCGTTCGGCGTGTTGCCACATACCACGCAGGTAATCGTCCAGTTCGCCATGAAAATTGGTGGAAAACACCAGATATTTGGATTTCAGATGGTCTTCCCGCGCCAATGCGCCCATGCGGATACGCTTGGAAAACAGCGATAAAAACGAGGTGAAGGTGTAATAAAAATCACCTGCCGCCAGCGATTGTGAATACACATCATCAAGCACAAAAAAACGGCACAAATAGGTATTGGGCACCTTCGCCATCGGGCTGTTGCTGTCAACGCCCCAGTCGATCAGGCGATCACGCACAATGTCGGCGAAACCGCGTTGCGCTTCATGCCCGGCTTTAATGGGCGACAAAATGGTCAGACCATATGCCTTGCCACTGACATTTGCCATAATTTTTCCTTTCTTTGGCGTAAGCGAATCAAGCTTTTTGGCGCATCTGGACTTCGTAGGAAGCCATGCTGACAATCGGCGTCGGGCGCATTTCGCTCAAATCATGTTGCAAGGTGCGCAGCATGGCGAAATATTGCTTTTGAAATTGCTCGGGTGAGGCATTGGCGACCGAGGCATCGAAGGCCAGCAAGGTGTCCTTGACATGCTTGCCGGCCTTGACATCGTTGGAGGCCGCCAACGGGGTGGCATTGTAGTAGTGATTGGTATCGATCTGGTTGTAGCGGATGTAATCGTGGAAGGGGGTCAGCGGCACCGAGTTGGGGTAGCGGATATTCCACTTCCAGAACATGTCGAGCCCGGCCGGAATCGAAAAGGTGAAGGAATCGACATATTGATCCCAACTGCCGTTGAAGTTACTAAAAAACAACATGTAGGAATAGTTGAGTTTTTCTTTTGGTTGATCCGGGTGCAAATGCGGGAAGCTGTTTTTGCCAATCACAACCCAGCGCGCGTAATGGATCAGCGACAGCGTGATCAAACCGGTCAGGGTCTGGGGAAAGGTGACGGCGACCCAGAAAATCAGTTTGTTAAACCAGGCAAAGTACCAGCGCATCGGGGTAATCACGTTCATCGCATAGGCTTTTCCGGCGATATTGGACATGAGCATTCTCCTGTTATTCGGTTGATCTTTCGCAAAACGCGCTACCCGGCCATGATTTGGGATGCATCAAAAAATGTCAAGTGTTCAGCGCAAATGCTGCGCTAATGATACGGTAGCCATACCGATAAACAACGATTTGCGCCCTGCTGATACTTGCCCGGGATTATCAAGCATTTTGTGCGCAACAAATGCCTTACAATTGCCCGTGTAGCCCAAAATCCGTTATCTGCCACTTGCACGCCCCTCCTCAAGCTAAAAGGAACGATGATGAAAACACGCCAAATCCGCCTCAAATCCCATGCCGATCTATCCAACCAGCTAGCAGCTCTGTGCGTTGATCAACCGGATCTGATCATTGCCTTCGGTGGCCTCAGTTTTTTTGACACCCCCGAACTGGCCGATGCGCTGAAACTGGCTGCGCCCAACGCGGCATTGGCAGGTTGTTCCAGCGCGGGGGAAATTGCGGTTGACCGGGTTTATGAAAACAACTGCATTATTACCGCCATCAAATTTGACGACACTCGGGTTCAGGCGGTGACCACCGAGATTGACGGCATGAATGATTCCTTTGGCGCGGGCGAGCGGCTCGGGGTGGCGCTGCCGCAGGAAGAATTGACTGGCGTATTTATTCTTGGCACCGGGGTGGCTATTAATGGCAGTGCGCTGGTAGCGGGTTTGCAATCGAAGCTGTCGTCCGAAACCACCATTTCAGGTGGTCTGGCAGCCGATGGCGGGGCCTTCAAACAAACCTGGACTCTGGGGCCAGCGGGCAGCAGCGACAAACATATTGTTGCTATTGGTCTGTATGGCAGCAAGGTACAACTTAACTATGGCACTTTTGCCGGGTGGGAGCCATTTGGCCCGATGCGCAAGGTCACACGCTGCGATCAAAACGTGTTATTTGAACTCGATGGCGAGCGGGCACTGGATATTTACAAGCGCTACCTGGGTGATTACGCCAAGGATCTGCCCGGTTCCGGCCTGTTGTTCCCGTTTGAAATGCTTGACAGCGAGCGCGAAAAAAGCGGGATTTTCCGCACCATTTTGGGAGTGGATGAAGAACAGGGCTCGCTCACCCTGGCCGGTGACATTAACCCGGACGGCTATTTGCGCCTGATGCACTCTTCCACCGACAAACTGATCGAAGGCGCAGAAACTGCAGCCAAAACCGCGCTGGCCAAACACAAGGGAGCCAATGGCTCGGCACTGGGTATTTTAGTGTCCTGCATCGGCCGCAAACTGGTGATGGGCGACCGGGTCGATGAAGAAGTCGAAGCCGTTGCCAATACCCTGGGCCAGCAGACTTGCGTAACCGGTTATTATTCCAATGGTGAAATCGCTGGCACCGATTTTTTGGGTGCCTGTCGCCTGCATAATCAAACCATGACCATCACCTGGATTAGTGAAGACTGAGCATGCATCGCACCCTTGCCCGGCAACTGCGCCGCATCTGCAATATTGAGTCTGACGACGAGCTGGCGAGCCAGCTTGCGGCGCTGAACGCACTCGATTTGCCGGAGTCGTTACGCGGCTTCGTTGGTGGGCTGGACGAGTTGCTGCGCCGGGTGCAAGGAACTTACGAAGAAAATGATCGCGATCTGAATTTGCGTTCGCGTAGTCTGGAAGAAAGCTCGCGCGAACTATCGGCCATTAACGAACGCATGCGCACCGATATTGCCAGCCGCAACCGGGTTTTGTTGTCAGTGCGCGACGCAGCAGGCAAACTGCTGGAACCGACCGATACCCACGCTTC
>JBDLSU010000537.1:0-4402 GCA_039799405.1 Pseudomonadota bacterium
CCAGCGGGAACATGACGGGCTGGGCGCCAGCCCCCACTTTCACGGCACGGGCGTATTTGTCACCCAGCACCAGGTAGGGCATGCGGTGGGCATCGTCACCCAGCAGGCGGTGGTCGGCGGGCAGCCACACCAGAGGAAGCGTTTGAGAAGCGGAAGGCACATGCATGCACAAAACTCCTGTGTTCTGAGCCATTGTGCACGCTGAATGGGTTGGGGTTGTTCGCTCGGGGTGCGCAGACAGGACAAGGGAAAACCCTTTAGGAATGATCATCATGTCGTCATACCATCACACCAACTCGATACCGCCCTGGTACCGAGGCCCAGGCGCATGTCCGCGGCTGGGCACCAACCCCGATGGAGATGTGAATGACGGTGAAGATCGCGCTGTTTGGCGCTGGCGGAAAGATGGGCGTGCGCCTGTCACTGAACCTCAAAGGGTCTGCCTATGACGTGCGCCACGTAGAACCCGGTGAGGCCGGTCGGCAACGCCTGCGCAACGAGGTGGGCGTGGAATGCGTGCCGGTGGACCAGGCATTGGCCAACGTTGATGTGGTCATCCTGGCCGTGCCAGACACCCTGATTGGCAAACTGGCCGCTGACATTTCACCCCAGCTCAAGCCCGGCACCATGGTCATGACACTGGATGCGGCTGCGCCATTTGCGGGTCATTTGCCCCAGCGCCCCGATTTGGTGTACTTCGTGGCACACCCCTGCCACCCCTCCATTTTTCATCCCAAGGCCCACACCGAGGGAGCCCCCGACTATTTCGGGGGCGTGGCCGCACCGCAATCCATCGTCAGCGCGCTGATGCAAGGGGACGAGTCCACCTTCACGCTGGGTGAAGACATTGCCAAGACCATCTACCAGCCGATTGAACGCTCCTACCGGGTAACGGTCGAGCAAATGGCGCTGCTGGAACCCGGTTTGTCAGAAACCGTTTGCGCCACTTTGCTGGATGTGATGCGTGAAGCCATGGATGAGGTGGTGGCCCGCGGCGTGCCGGCCGAGGCTGCCCGGGATTTCTTGCTCGGGCACATGACCATTTTGAGCGCCGTGATTTTCAAACAAATCCCCGGCCAGTTTTCTGATGCCTGCAACAAAGCCATCGTCAACGGCAAGCCGCGTTTGCTGCGGGATGACTGGAAAAAGATCTTTGACCGCGAAGAAATCGCGGAAAGCATCGAACGAATCACCTGATGCCCACGGCCGGATCGGCACCAAAGCGGCTGGTCCTGCCCACCTTGCATTTCGCCTCACAACTTCCCAAACACATGGAGACAACATGAATACAACCCGCATGGCACTGACTGTTGCTGTGGCTCTGCTCGCCGGTGGCGCCGCGCAGGCACAAACGGTTCTGAAAATTGGTTATTCGAACGCGTTGACATCGCACTACGGCATCGGTGCCGTTGCCTTCTGTGATGGCATCGACTCGGGTACGCAGGGCCGCTACAAATGCCAACAGTTTCCCAACAATGGACTGGGGGGCGAACGGGAAATGATTGAGGCGGTGCAGTTGGGCACTCAAGATCTGGCAAATGTGTCCACAGGCGCACTGGGCAACTTTGTGCCCGAAACGCGGATTGTGGACATTCCCTTCCTCTTCCGGGACTACGACCATGCGCGCAAAGTCATGGATGGCGCCATCGGCCAGGAATTGCTGAAAAAAATGACTGCCAAAGGCATTGTGGGTCTGGCCTGGACGGAAAACGGCTTTCGCCACATGACGAACAGCAAACGGGCCATCAACACGGCAGAAGATGCAAAAGGCTTGAAATTGCGCACCATGGAAAACAAAGTGCACATGGATGGCTACAAAACATTCGGCATCTTGCCCACCCCAATGGCATGGCCTGAAGTGTTCACCGCACTTCAACAAGGCACGGTTGACGGACAAGAAAATCCCATTCCCGTCATTCTTTCCAACAAACTTTCCCAGGTTCAAAAACACCTTTCATTGACCAATCACGTTTACTCCCCTGCGGTGCTGGTGTTGTCGCCCTCCGTGTGGAACAAACTGACTGACGCAGACAAAAAGGTGTTTGTGGAATCGGCGCAGAAAGCCGCACACATTCAGCGCAAAAAGGTCAATGACGACGAGGCCAATGGCATTGCCGAATTGCGCAAAGACGGGATGCAGGTGGTGGAAAAGGTCAACGGGGAAAGCTTCCGCAAAGCGGTAGCGCCCGCTTATGCAGCGTTTGCCAAAGAATTTGGCAACGACAAGATTGCCGCGATCCAAGCCGTCAAATAAACGGCATTTTTGACACCCGACACCGGCACACCCCTTTGGGGGTGTGGGTTTGTCGTTTTCCATCTGCCCATGAAATCCCTCATTCTTCGCATCGACCGTTGGCTCAGCGGTCTGAGCTTGGCACTGGCGTGTGCATTGCTGGCTGTCATCTCATGTCTTGGCCTTTGGCAAGTGATCACACGCTTCGTCTTTGAGCAACCCTCTTCCTGGACCGAAGAATTCATGCGCCGCCTGTTGATTTGGATGGTGGCCCTGGGCGTGGTTGTGGCCTTTCGCAACGGTGCATTGGTGTCGGTAGACCTGATGCTTCGCACGTCAAAAGGCACATGGAAAACGGTTGTACGCAGCACCATTACCGGTTGCAGCCTGGCCTTTTTGTCGGTACTGGCCTGGCAGGGTTTTGTGCTGGTGGAGCGCACACGGTTTCAAACGTTTGCCAGCGCCGACATTTCAATGGCGTGGGCTTATGCGGCATTCCCTGTGTGCGCTGTGTTGGCCATGGTGGCAGTGGTTGCGCATCACTTGGACCCACAAAACGACGAACTGTCCACCGCTCAATAAGCAGGCCACTCCCATGTCCATCACCTTACTCGTCACCATGATGCTGGGCTTTGCGCTCAGCATTTCCATCGCTGTGTCCATCGGTGGCTCAGCCATGTTGGGCATTGCACTCTTTGACGGCGACAAGCTCATTCTTGTGCCCAAAGAAATGTTTACCGCCATCGACAAATTTCCGCTGGCCGCAGTGCCCTTTTTCATTTTGGCGGGCAATTTAATGGAGACCGGTGGCATTTCTCGTCGACTGGTCAACTTTGCCAAAAGCCTGGTAGGGGGCGTGCAAGGCGGCTTGCCCATGAGTTGTGTATTGACCTGCATGATTTTTGCCGCTGTGTCAGGCTCATCGGTGGCCACCACCTTCGCCATCGGATCGATTTTGATACCGGCGTTGGTCAAACACGGTTACCCCACCGGTTATGCCGCTTCGTTGCAAGCCACATCCGCCGAGCTTGGCGTGATCATTCCGCCCTCCATTCCCATGATTTTGTTCGGTGTTTCCGCCGAAGTTTCAATTGGAGAACTCTTCGTGGCCGGGTTCGGGCCAGGGCTTTTGATCGGTGGCGCATTGATGCTGTTCGTCCACCTGTATTGCCGCTTCACTGGTTTGGGCAAACACGATGGAGAAGGCCGGCTGACGGTAACACTTGCATCAAAGCAAGCATTTTGGGCGCTCCTGATGCCCGTCATTATTTTGGGCGGCATTTACGGCGGTGTGTTCACACCCACTGAAGCATCGGTGATTGCGGTGTTCTATGCCTTGGGAGTGGGTGTGTTTATCCACCGCGAGTTGCGCATAAAAGACCTTGCCCCCGTCTTGCGCAAGTCGGTCATTTCCAGCGCCGTGATCATGTTCATCATTGCCAATGCGGGCCTGTTTGCCTTCCTGATCACCCGTGCAGGCATTCCCGATGCCATCGGTGAGTGGCTGACCAGCGTGCTCAAGTCCCCAGGCTGGTTTTTACTGGGGGTCAATGCAGCGCTGTTTGTCATCGGCATGTTCATCGAGACCTCTGCCGCCATCATCGTGCTGGCCCCGATCCTGGTACCCGTGGCCATTCACTTTGGCGTCGATCCAGTGCACTTCGGCACGATCATGGTCGTCAATCTTGCCCTGGGCATGATCACACCCCCTTTTGGCGTGAACCTGTTTGCGGCCTGCACGGTGGCAAAGATTTCACTCGATCAGATCGTCAAACACCTGTTGCCCTTTGTGCTGGTCATTCTGGGCTGTTTGATGTTGATCACCTACATCCCCTCCATCTCCCTGACGGCACGAGACGCCGTGTTTCCCAAAGCCGCCTTGACTGAACCCGTCATTGGCCCTCAATAAGGTACCCCCCATGTCTGACCGAATCCACGCCACCTATTGGCTGGAAACCCCGATTGAGCCAGCACGTGCGGCTGACACCATTGCGGGCGAGCAATCCAGTGGCACCTTTCTGGCACTGGCCAATGAAACCGACGAGCTCAAAGCGCAAAGCGGTGCCCGCGTCGAGCGGCTGACCGTGTTGGGGCAATCCCACGAACCCAGCCTGCCCGGCCGCTACAAAGAGGGCGCACGGTTCACCCAGTGCGAATTGGAGCTGTCGT
>JBDLSU010000538.1:0-2790 GCA_039799405.1 Pseudomonadota bacterium
CCCCACTGCCGCCCGTCGCCCAGCAATTCCTGAAAGCGCGGCGTATCTTGCGGCGTTGAAATGATTAATATTTCGCGAATCCCGGCCAGCATCAGGGTCGAGAGCGGATAGTAAATCATCGGCTTGTCATACACTGGCAACAGTTGTTTGGAGACCGTGCGCGTCACCGGGTACAAGCGGGTGCCGGAGCCTCCGGCCAGAATAATGCCTTTGCGGCTTTTGCTATCACTCGTACTACCACTCATGCTACTGCCTCCCCGCGCCGGGCGTAATTGGTTTCCATCCACTTCAAATAATCGCCCGACTGGATCCGTGCGATCCATTCCGGGTTATCCAGATACCATTGCACGGTTTTGGCAATCCCGCTGGCAAAAGTTTCCACTGGCCGCCACCCCAAATCACGCTCGATCTTGCGCGCATCAATCGCATAACGGCGGTCATGCCCGGGCCGGTCGGTGACCGTTACCATCAAGTTGCGATAGGATTGGGCTGCTGGCACCAGACTATCGAGCCTGTCACACAAGGTATGCACCACATGCAAATTGGCTTGTTCATTCCAGCCACCGACATTATAGGTTTCACCGGGTTGGCCTGCGTCCAGAATGCGGCGCAGTGCGGCGCAATGGTCGCCCACATACAACCAGTCGCGCACTTGCATGCCGTCACCATAAATCGGCAGATTTTTCCCGGCCAGCGCATTGCTGATCATCAGTGGAATCAGTTTTTCCGGAAACTGGTAAGGGCCGTAATTATTCGAGCAGTTGGAAGTGAGCGTCGGCAAGCCATAGGTATGGTGGTAGGCCCGTACCAGATGATCGGAACCAGCTTTGGAAGCCGAATACGGGCTGTTCGGTGCATAGGGCGTGGTTTCGCTGAACGGCGCATCGTTCGGGCCGAGGGTGCCATACACTTCATCGGTTGACACATGCAAGAAACGAAACGCCGCCTGACCATCGGCATCGAGCGTGGCGTAATACTGGCGCGCCGCTTCCAACAAGCTAAAAGTGCCATTGACATTGGTTTCAATAAACGCCGCCGGGCCGTGGATCGAGCGATCCACATGGCTTTCTGCAGCAAAATGCAAAATCGCGCGCGGGCGGTGGGTTTGCAGCAGCGCCAGCATGCATGCACTGTCACCAATATCGGCTTGCACAAAAATATGGCGCGCATCCTGCGCCAGCCGCTGCAAATTACTGAGGTTACCGGCATAGGTCAATTTATCGACATTGATGACCGCTTCATCCTGCAAATCCAGCCACTCCAATACGAAATTGGAACCAATAAACCCTGCACCACCCGTTACCAAAATCATTACAGCCTCGTAGTTAGTCGGAACCAGCCTGATTTTAGGGTATATCCGTCTTATTCGGCCAGAAATCGTTGTTGCGACTGTTTTTTTTTGCATCTGGCCGCCCGGAAAACCCCGCGCTTTCTCCGAATTTTCCCCGCCTCTTCCTTTATCATGCTGTACTTTCCGCATTCTCAAGGTTCCACCATGTCTGTTTTTGTGATTGGCGATCTGCAAGGTTGCCACCAGTCCTGTGTTGATTTGCTGGCCCAAATCGAGGCAATTGACCCGGGCGCGCAACTCTGGTTTGCCGGCGATCTGATCAACCGTGGCCCGGATTCACTGGCGACGCTGCGACTGGTCAAAAGCCTGGGCCAGCGCGCGCGCTGTGTGCTGGGCAATCATGATCTGCACTTGCTGGCGGTCAGCCAGGGCATTCGCAAATCATCACGCTCGGACACGCTGGACGACATTTTGCAAGCGCCCGACCGCAATGACTTGATCGACTGGCTGCGCCAACAGCCGCTGGCGATTTACGAACAGGGCCATTTGCTGGTACACGCAGGTGTATTGCCGCAATGGAGCGCAGTGCAAACCCGGGCGCTGGCAAGTGAAGTGGAAACCGTATTACGCGGCGAGGACTGGGCCGACTTTTTGCGCCAGATGTATGGCAATGAACCGGATCAGTGGCAAGACCATTTGCAAGGCGCGGCGCGCCTGCGCTGCATTGTGAATGGCTTGACCCGCTTGCGCTTTTGCGACCAGCAAGGCGTCATGGAATTTGCCAGCAAGGAAGGCGCGGGCGGCGCACCGCAGGGCTTTGTGCCGTGGTTTGATGTGCGTGGGCGAAAAACGCAGGATACCACGGTGGTGTTTGGTCACTGGTCCACCCTGGGCCTGTTGCTGCGTGACAACCTCATTGCGCTCGATAGCGGTTGCGTCTGGGGCGGCAAGCTCAGCGCAGTGCGGCTGGACGACCGCAAACTGGTAGAAGTAAGCTGTCCCGAATACCAAAAACCCGGAACAATCGGCTAACCCGGACATCACACCGGTTTTCGGAACGGCATGGTTTATTTCCGGATTGTCATGCAGCAGTCACAAGCACTTGATATCGTTACCGCAATTTACACCTCCCGGAATATATCATGCAACGGCAATCCTCCGCATTTGGCAGCACGCTTCTGGCAACCACCCTCGCCTCCATCACCCTGTTCAGCCTGGCCCTTCCATCCCAAGCCGCCATCACCTATCTGACCTGGCCCGGCAGCAGCAGCGTTGCCACGGTAGACGCCAGCAATGCATTTGGCGGCAATTTAAGTGGTTTGTTTTACCAACCTGCGGCAAGCGGCCAAACCCCGGTCTTGTGGGCAGTCCAAAACTCCCCATCCAAACTGTACAACCTGGTCTGGAATGGCAGCAGCTTCGTGAAAAACAGCGCCAACAACTGGAACGCAGGCAAAACCTTACGCTACCCGAATGGCACTGGCGCACCGGACGCCGAA
>JBDLSU010000539.1:0-2943 GCA_039799405.1 Pseudomonadota bacterium
CAGTTTTTGCCGGTCGTTGTGTAAAATCGTGGTGGTAAAACCATAGCGCGAGCGTGTATTCATGGTAACGTAGAAAAATAATGGAAAGTAGCAGGAACAAATGCACAGCCAAAGCATTGTACGATAAGAAAAGCAGACAAACTTGCTAAAGAAAGACATAATTGTGACCGACACAGTGAAACACCACCCCGATTAACCCTACCCACGCTTGGTGCAATCAATGGCAACCCCGATGAATATGCCGCTGGAAGCAGCATGGAAAGATCAACGCTACCTGCTGGTAGACAGCGCACTGGCAATGCGCCAGTTATTGCGTGAAAGCTTGCGCAGCCTGGGGGCCAAGCATGTCGATCAGGCCGGTTCCGGCGGCGAAGCGGTTTCCATGCTGCAGCAAACCCGCTATAACGTGGTGCTGTGCGATATTGATCTGGGCCATGGCAAAAACGGCCAACAGGTATTGGAAGAGGCGCAATTGCGCGATTTATTGTTGCCTACCACGGTCTGGTTCATGGTATCGGCCGAAAAAAATATTGAATCCGTCATGTCAGTGGCCGAATACCGGCCCGACGCCTATTTACTCAAACCGATTACCGAAGAAACCTTGCTGACGCGCCTGAACCGGGCCTGGAAACGCAAGCAAATCTTTCGCCCACTGGAAGCGGCCTGGCTGGAAAAAGACTATTTGCGCGCCGCCCAGTTGTGCGACCAACATATTCTGGAAAATAAAAATCTGGCCCTGCCCCTGCTACGCATGAAAGCCTCGATGCTGCTCAAATGCGGGCGCAGCGATGAAGCCCGCGAAGTATATCAGCGGGTATTGGCAACCCGCAATTTCAACTGGGCCAGCGCCGGTATTGCCAAAATCCGCAACCGTAACGGTGAACCGGAAATTGCCAAACAAATGTTGTTGGATGTGATTGCGGAAAACCGCTACTACCTGGATGCCTATGACGAGCTGGCCCAGGCCCACCAGCAACTGGGACAACTGGAAGAAGCGGCACAGGTGCTGGAACGCGCGGCGCGGATTTCGCCCAATTCAGTGCAGCGCCAGAAAAACCTGGGGGAGGTGGCGCTCAAGCTGGGCAATACCGACCAGGCCGAAAAAGCCTTCCGCAAATGCCTGTCGATTGGCGAACATTCGGTACTGAAATCACCCGATCCCTATCTGGGACTGGCCCGGGTCTGCAGCTTGAAAAAAGAACCGGAAGAAGCGCTGCAATTATTGGCCCAGGTGCAGCGCGAATTTACCAATGACCAGGTGCGCTTGCGTTCCAAAATTACCGAAGGCATGTTGCACCACGAAATGGGTGATCTGGCACGCGCGCGCAAATCCGGCACCGAAATCGGCATGCTGTTATCGCACACCCCGATGCCACCGCCGAATGTGTGCCTGGATATGGCCGGATTGCTGTTTGCGGTGGGAGCCAAGGAAGCGCCGATCCAGCTCCTGACCGATCTGGTAAAAAATAATCACGATAATGAAGTGTTGCTCGATGAAATCCAGCGCGTATTTGAAAACGCCAAAATGGGCAACGAAGGCTTGAGCATCATCGTCGATTCGCGCCGTCAATCGGCCGATTTGATGAACCGTGGCGTGTTGCTATGGAAAACCGGCAAGCTTGACGAAGCAGTCAACTGGATGCGCAATGCGCGCAAACTGCTGCCCAACAACCAGCGCGTCTTGTTCAATTGCGCGCAGATATACATTTCCGTGATGGAAAAAACCGGCTATAACATGGTGCTGGCGGAAGAAACACGCGATATTTTGCAACAAGTTGAGCGCATCAACCCGGGCCAGCAACGCTCGGCCACCCTGATGGCGGGCTTGCAGGCGGTAATTGGCGGCAACGGGGGAAGCAACGGAGCAGGCAAAGCACGGCTACCAGGCGCAGGTGCGGAAGCCAATTAGCCAGTCGTCACGCTGCGGCAGGCAAAAATTACGGAAACGCGGCCAGCGCACCCGGGATGGCGTCACAAACGAGGCACCACGCACCACCTGGTGCGTCATAAAATGCGGGGCCGAATATTCACGCCAGCGATCAATTTCAAAACCGGGGTAAGGTTCAAAGGCACTGGCGGTCCATTCCCACAAATCGCCCCAGCGCCAGGCCGGATGCGATGAGCAAGCCGCCCATTCCCATTCGGCTTCGGTCGGCAAACGGCGGTTGGCCCAGACACAATACGCTTGCGCTTCGTACAGATTGACATGCCGGATCGGTTCGCTGCCGCTTAACACCAGCCATTGACCAAAGCGCTCGGTACGCCACTGATTGCCTTCGCGCACCCAGCCATGCGGGGCAGCGCGCCCTGCCCCGAGCAGCCAGGACAATCCTGCCGGAGACCAGTACTGGCGCTTCTGATAGCCGCCGTCTTCAACAAATTCGGCAAACTGGGCGTTATTGATCAGGGTGGAATCGATGGAAAAGGTCGGCACATACACCGGGTGCGCCCATTTTTCATTATCAAACACAAAACTGCCATCATCCCGGCTACCCAGTTGATGATGACCGCCCGCAAACAAAACCTGGCCCTGAGCCCAGTGCGGCAGCGCCGGATACATGACGTTTTTTGGCGCATTGACACCCAATACCTGCAATATCCGCACCAGCGCCTCGGCCTGGCTGTCTTCGTGCGCCAGCGCCAGCCGAAACGGATACAGTTCCTGGGGGCTTGCCCCGGTGTGCGACAACTTGTCCAGGGTACGGTCAAACACTTCAAAGCAATAGGTTTTAAGCGCCCCGGCGCTGGGTAAATCCAGCGTCCAGCGCGCCTGATGATCGATATTGCCATCAAACCAGTCATCGCCATAGGTCAACATCGAACCACGCTGGGCGTCCGCCGGATGGCTGGAGCGCGCTTCCCGCAAAATAAACCATTCGGCAAACCAGCCGATATGGCCAAATAACCAGAGTGGCGGTTGAATTGTCGGCAAATACGGCACCC
>JBDLSU010000540.1:0-3893 GCA_039799405.1 Pseudomonadota bacterium
GCGCGGGCATGCCAGGCTTCGGGCAGTTCGGGAAAGGCTTCGGCCAGATTGTCGATAATCGAATTGGCCGCCGCCACATCGTTCAAACGCTGGTACAGCCGTGCCAGTGACAAGCGAATCCACGGGCTGCTGGGGTCGAGCAACAAGGCGTCTTCCAGCCTTTGCATGGCGCTGTCATACGCGCCGCTTTGTTCGTCACTTTGGGCCAGCTTGAACAGCGCTTGCGCCTTGGTCTGGTTTAAGCCGACCATTTTTAATTCGGGGGAGGCCGCCTGTGCTGCAATCAGTGCCAGCGCTTCTTGCTCGCGTCCGGTTTGCGTCAAAATCGAGACCAGACCCAAAAACGCGCCGGACTGGCTGGCGTCTTGCTTCAGGATCAGCCGGTATAGTGGTTCGGCCCGGGCGAAGTCGCGTTTTTCATTTAAAACGTCGGCCAGAATCAACAAGCCTGCACTGTGCTTGGCATCAATTTGGATGGCATGCTGCAGTTTTTCTTCCAGTTCCTGTTGGCTCAGATTTTTGTCACCCTGGCGTGCTGCCTGCACTTCACTGATCAAGGTCCAATAATGGGCGCTTTGTTGCGCCGCCTTCCAGCGCTTGCCGCCATTGGCTACCACCTGATCCAGCAGGGCCGAGGCTTCGATCCAGATGCCTTTGCGCATCAACACGGTTGCCAGACCACCCTGGGCATCCAGGTCATGCGGTTTTTTGCTTAAAATGTCGCGAAAGCGGGCTTCGGCCTTGCCCACTTCTCCGGCATCGAGCCATTTGAAACCAGCGCGCTTCTCCAGCTCGGCCAAATCCGGCGCAGCGGTGCTGGCGGCAATAGCCGGGCGATCCAGCAGGCGCAGCCGTTCGCGCACCGCCTGATCATTCGGAAACAGCGTCAAATATTGCTGGAACAAGGGGCGGTCAGCGCTGCGGGCACCAAGCCAGACCAGGGCCTGACGCCAGGCCTTTTGGGTTTCCTGATCGCCCTGGCCTTGCTGGCCCAGATGCGCCAACTGGCGTATGCCTTCGCGCCGGGTGCTCTCGCGATAGGTCAGGTGGCGTGCCAGCGCCTGCAGGTAGACCGGGTCGCCGGGGTGGCTTTTGGCCAGTTGTTCCATGCCGCGCCGTGCCTCGTCCCAGCCTTCACGGGTGCCGCCCAGGGTTTGGTAATATTCCAGCCCGAATTGGCCGGTTGGTTGGGTTTCGCCCAGAATAGTGCGATACGATTTCACCGCTTCTTCGGCTTGCCCGCTTTGCGCTTGCTTGCGTGCTGATTTCAGTTCTTCCGGTGCCGCAGTTTGCACCTTGAGTGCGGTTTCCAGTTCCGCCAGACCGGGAGGGGGCGTTTTGAGCGTTTTGGCGCGTTGATAAATTTCTTGCGCTTCCTTGCTGTTACCAGCGCGCGCTTCCAGCGTGCCAAGCTGGATCAGCGCCAGCGCATGATCGGGATCGACCCGCAGTAATTTGCGCCAGGCATCGGCGGCCAGATCGTCACGCTTTTTCTGTTGCCAATAGCGCGCCTGGTCAATCAGTTTTTGCACCGTTGGGTCTTCCGCCGCCCAAGCCGGGGGGCATAGTGCCAGCGCCAGGGACAAGCCAAGGCAGGATTTCAAGACGATCTTTTTCTTCATGCTTTTTTCATGCTCATGTCTGACAGTTTGCCTGTTTCGGTATCATCAGTTTGCCATTGCGCGCAAAATGAAAGCGCTGCTCAATAAATCCCAGGGCGAACAAGGCCAGGGCCTGTTCATAATAAATTTGTGGCACGCCGCCGCCTGCCGTAATGCGCAGTTTTTGCTTTTCCAGCGCTGCCGATGCGTCATTGGCGGCCAAAAACGGTAACAGCGCGGCAGAAAAGCCGAGCGGCCCGGCACCGTCGCTCAGATTGCCATTGCTGGCATCGAGCTTGTGTGGCGGCACGGCATTTTTTTCTACCAGCGTCAACATGCCTTTCATGCGGCCCAGCAATTTGCTGCGCCATGGATCATGCCGCGACAACATGCCCGCCCACAAATAGGTGCGAATCGCATCGTAGCTGCCGTTCACCCCCACTTCCTTGTCCAGCACAAAACCTTGCTGCGGCCGCCATGCCACCCAATCTGCCACCAGCATCTGCGGGGTCACTGCGTCCAGCATCCGCATGGTATTTTGCGCCAGCGCTTTCCACGGCCCACGCGGTACTTCATGTTGTAAACCAGCTAATACCTGAAATGGTAAATAACTCGGATTTAACTTCCAACCGCCTGATTTTAATGCAAATCCTTGTGGCCCCGGCAATAATACGGGACCAAGTCCGGGAACATTGATGATTAATTCCTTTTCAATTCGTGCTTGTAGCAATTCTGCACTGGCCCGCAGTTTGGCATCTTGCCAGATATGACCTGCCTGGTACAGTATATAGCTTAACCACAGGTCGGCATCGCTGGCGGCATTGGCATCCAGCACGCCCCAACTGCCATCGCTTTTCTTGCCCCATTGCCAGGCCATCAGGCGTGCCGTCAGATCACCTCCGGCCAGATTGGCGCGGGCCCAGTCCAGAATCCGCTCAAAGCTGCTGCGGTCGTTGGCAACCAGCGCAAAAAACAGGCCATACACCTGGCCTTCGGAAGTGGAATGGCTATTGGCCAGAAAGTCGATAACGCGGCCATCGGCCTGAATAAACTTGTCGCGAAATGCAATCCAGGCGGGCCAACTGCAAGCGTTGGCCGATGGCGGCGTGGTCTTGCTGGCAGCAGCGCTTGAGGGTTGGCCGGAGGCATTGCTGACGCCCGGATGACCGGCGCAGGTGGCCAGCAGTGGGGCAAACAGGGTGACAAATTGGCGGCGGGTTGGCATGATCGGCAAGCGGCACACAAGGCTCGGGTAAGTTGTTGAAAAGTCTGGCAATGGCCGGGTATGGGTGTTGCAAAAGATTGGTGGCTATTGTACTCAGAATGGCGGGCGGACAGGGTATTTTTGTGAATTGGCAGCCATAGGTATCGGTATCAGCGATCCAGCTTATATCAACGCTACCTGTAAACTTTCCCATCCGGGGCAAGCTCGTTGTTGTGTGCTGAGCCGTGTTAGTATCTTTTTTTGCTGCTTTCACCCCAACAGAAGCACAGGAGTCTTGCATGTCGCTCGTTTCACAATCGCTCAAAGGCGCGTTTATTTTGGCGCTCTCAGGTGCCACCATTGCATTTCAGGGCAATTTATTCGCCACGCCCCCTGCTGGCATCGCCAAATCGACCGTGCCGCAACTGGCGGCCGATGATATTCCCCTGGCCTTGCCGAATGCCGCAGCGGTGACGGTGCCGAGCGAGCCGGATGCCTGGGGTGGTGCGCGCACGGGCAAGGAAGCAACACTGTCGGACCGGGTGGTGACGTACCAGATTGAGGCGAAACTTGACCCCGTGAAACATACGGTGGACGGACAGCAAAAGCTGACCTGGCGCAATCGCAGCCAGCGTACTGTGAAAAGTGTGTATTTGCATCTGTACCTGAACGCCTTTGAAAGTTCTCACAGCACCTTTTACACCGAACAGCGCCAGCATGGTTTTGGCTTTCGCAGCGCTGTCGATACCAAACCGGGCGAATGGGGCCATATCGAGTTGCGTCAGGTGACTCAGGGCGGGGTCAAGGTGCCATGGCGCTTTGTGCATCCGGATGGCGGGCCGGAAACCGACCATACCGTGGTGCGGCTGGATTTGCCGGTGGCAGTGGCACCGGGTGCCAGCACAGTTCTGGACATGCGTTTTCATGATCAATTGCCGCGCGTGGTAGCGCGTACCGGCTACTTCGGCAGTTTCCACCTGGTCGGGCAGTGGTTCCCCAAAATTGCCGTGCTGGAATTGCCGGGCGAGCGCGGTGCCACTACCGAGCGCTGGAATGCCCATGAAATGCACATGCACAGCGAGTTTTAT
>JBDLSU010000541.1:0-3329 GCA_039799405.1 Pseudomonadota bacterium
TCGGGCGCGGTGCCGGGGCGCAACAATTTGTGTTGCGCCATCGATTTGATGCCACCGACACAGTGCAAAACGTCGAGCGTATCGAATTTCAGGATAAAGGTATTGCCTTGCCTGGCGACACCCACGCAGCCCAGGTGTACCGGGTTTACCAGGCCGCCTTTAACCGCACACCTGATCAGGATGGACTGGGTTTCTGGATCAAACAAATCGATAAAGGTGTGCAGTTGACCGATATTGCCAGTGGCTTCATTCAGTCTGGCGAATTCAAGGCTTTATATGGCGCTGCGCCTGCCAATCCGGACCTGGTCAACAAGTTCTATCAGAATGTGTTGCATCGCGCCCCCGATGCAGGCGGATTGAACTTCTGGGTCGATGCACTCAACAGCCATCGCGCAACGCCAGAGCAAGTATTGGCACAGTTTGCCGAAAGCCCGGAAAACCAGGCCGCCCTGACCGGGGTGATTGACGCCGGGTTTACCTTCACCTTGTTCAAATAATGCGCTTCAAACAGTCCTTCAAAAAAGGGGGGGCAAAAAAGCAAAAAGGGGGGCAGTCCTTGCCTTGCTTCCCACTGCCCCTTGCTTCCACGACTTTATGGCACCAGCAATTGCGCCAGCTTTTTGTCGAACTTGAGCAACCAGAGCCGGTTCGGGCGTTCTGTGTCCAGGCCACGCGCCGCGCGCGCCGTATTGCCTGCGGCACAACCGGTGGAAGATGACGCCTTGATTGCGCCTTTGGCATCGACCGTGCATTTGGTGATGTCGGCCCCGGCCACGTCCTTGCCATTCCCATCCTGCACCACGGTACGCACGCCAAAGTCATTATCATTGATCAAAGCCAGGGTTGATTCATCCACCAGCGCCAGCCCTTCGGCCTTTTCCGCCATCCAGCCTGCGGCATTCAAGTCCAGCAGCAAGGTTTTTTTCAGGGTGACCACGTCCTGGTAGTTCACGCCATTGATGGCAGCGCCGGTCATGCTGCTCTTTTCCAGATCACTGTTCATGGCGGCAATGTCGGTGGCTTCAGCGGGCACTTGAACCAGCATCAGATGATTAAAGACTTTGCCATCGGTGCCAGCACCTTGCTCAATCACAATGAATTTACCGCCGCCTAGCGACACCATGTCGCCCAGTTTGGCACCGCCGGTTTTGCCACTGGCGTATTGGCTGGCATCGAGCGGATAGGCAAACAAACGCGATTTTTCGGTTTGCGGGTCAAATTCGATCCAGCGATTGAATTTGGCATAGTCCTTGATGCTTTCGCTGGTGGCAGTGGTAGCACCGGGCACTTTAAATGAGGCTTTGCCATCGTCAAGCGGGCTTTGGATAAAACCATGCACTTTACCGCTGGCCACGTCCAGCGTCAGGCCTTCCATACCGCGATTGGCACGACGTTTGGCCAACACCGCAGGCAAATCGGCAGCACCGGAACCGGGCTGGTATTTTTTGAGGACGATGCCGGTATTGACATCAATTTTCAGGATGAAGGGGCCGTATTCATCCGACACCCAAAATACCCCGCGTGCGGTGTCGAGCACAATCGATTCGGTATCGATGCCATAGTCACTGAACACGGTTTTGCTGCCCGCCTCAAATTTGGCGGCATCGGTCAATGGCACTTCGCCCGAGGCACCGGTTTTGCCAAACGGCAGCGGCAAGCCAGTCCCCTTGATGTCGGCAGCAAAGCGGATTGGCATGCTGGACTTTAACACCGCGCCGCCAGTGCCAACGGTGATGACACCAATCGAGGGCGTAAAGCTTGGCGCAGGAAAGAACTTGGCATCACTGCTGCCGCTGGCACCCGGGGTGATGACATCGTTCCCCACTTTGGGGCCGTCGGCATTGGGGCCACGGTCGGTAATGCCATAGAATTCGAGCGTACCATCGGCCGTCTTGCCCTTGAAGCTCAGGCCCGAACCATAGGCGGGCAAAAAGCCGTTCGGAAAATCGGCGCGAATGGCGGCGACACTGCCTTCATAGGGCACAAAGAATGAATTGGCGGCCGCAACGTGGTAGCGGGTAATGGCTGCGCTGATGCTGCCCAGGCGGTTATTCTGGGTCACGGTTTCCACAACAGGCGCATTCAGGCGTCCGGCCAGGGTATCTTCAAAGTGTTCGCGCGCCAGATTACGGCGCCCGGTATCGACGCTGCGGGCCTGGTACTGCGCTGGCAATTTGGCCAGCACCGCACTCATGGCGCTATTGAAATTGCTGGCAGTGGCGGAAAAATCCAGCGTCTGGCCAGCCAGCGCGGTTTTGACACTGCTGCTCAATTGAATGCCGTTGGCCGGATCATTGTCTTCATCCAGCAATTGCAGTGCCACCAGGCGATTGACGACGCGATCATCCTTGATCTGGGTCGTCTGCGCAAGCGTGAGCGGGGTAATCACCTTGCCGCAGTCCGCCGAGCCCAAATTCATGCCGCCCAGGGTAAAGGTCATGACATCACCGGTTTTGCACTCAAAGCTGCCATCGGCACCCGTGCTCGCTTTGGCTGAGACGCCGCTCACATAATCGAGCCCGGCCACAGCAGAATCCAGAAATACCCCGGCTACTGGCGCAGCAGCGGGCGGGTTGTCTTGTGTGTTGCCGCCGCATGCGACGAGCACGCCAGCGGCAATCAATGCGGCGGGAACGGTCAATGTGTGTTTGCTCATGTGGATTCCTGTTGATTCCTGTTGTGGTCGAATCGGGCCATTGCCCGGATTTTGCTGCCCGGCAAATGTACACCAGCAACATGACAAACATATGACAACATGGCAGCCACAGCAAGGCCGGATGGCGCGCTTTTCATTAATGAAAAGCGTCAAAACCCACAATCAAATTATTATTTTTTAAATTGCTTTTGCTGAAAAACAAGCGCCGACAAACTGCGGCTACTTGCGCTCGCGCCGCACCCACACCCCCAGACGGTTGCCGGGTTGATCGGAAAAGGCATGCCAGTCGTAGCCGCCACCCAGGGCCTGCTGCATGCGTTGCCATTTGCCTTCGCCCCAGTTGCGCTCACCATGCGCCCACACCACGTATTGCACCTGGTGTTGCAGCAACCAGCCGAGCGCATCCGGACTCTCGCCCTTGTACAAATCAATGATTTGCTGGCGCAGCAGCCAGATATCCGGTGCGCCATTGCGCCAGATATTCAGGTGATTCGGCCAGCCCTGCAGCGACGCTTTGCCGCCAAACAGGGCCAGCGCGGTTTGAGGCGTATAGCCATCGCCTTGCCAGTTTTCCAGCACCAGCCCGGGCGGTGCGGCTTTCAGGTAGTTGATCAGCGCGGCCATGGAACGATCCTGACTCAGCCAGTGGTGCCCCTCCAGCCGTGCCAGATTG